>JAZUQM010000026.1:0-2025 GCA_045605705.1 Candidatus Scatosoma sp. | reverse complement strand
GGAAAGCGGCTCGACAAGAAGAAGGATTTCCGGCTCGTTGACGATAGCGCGCGCTATCGCAATACGCTGCTGTTGACCGCCCGAAAGGGTGGAAATGCTGCGCTTTTCAAAGCCAGCCAAATCGACGATTTCCAAGGCTTTTCTAACCTTTTCTTCAATCACCGCTTTGGGAAGCTTGGTATATTTGATTTTTTCATTACCTTTTTTATCAACGAAGGTCGTTTCGATGCGTTTGAGCTTTAACCCGAACGCAACGTTTTCAAAGACGTTGAGATGGGGGAAGAGCGCGTATTTTTGAAAAACGGTATTCACGGGACGCTTGTTGGGGGGAAGGTTGCTTATATCTTCGCCGTTTAACAGGATTTTACCGCTTGTAGGCAGTTCAAATCCCGCAATCATGCGCAAGGTTGTCGTTTTACCGCACCCAGAGGGACCTAAAAAGGTAACAAACTCGCCTTTGCGAATGCTTAAATTCAAGTTTTCCACAACGGAAACGCCGTCAAATTCTTTGCCGACTTCCAAAAGCTCGATAATAGGTTTTTGATGATGATTCTTTTGCATGGCTCTTCTCCCTAAAATTAAAAGTTGGGGGGTGTGGATATCCACAAAAATCTCGCTTTGCCCGTACCCTTATTCACGATAGAGTGCGGTTTGTTTGCAACGTAATAAAACGCCTCGCCTTTTTTACATTGATACTGCTTGTTACCGAGGATGACGGCGATTTTCCCTTCGAGTACGTAGCCGAACTCTTCGCCTTCGTGGGGGATATCGCCCGCTGTTTCCGCTTGATGGGCAAGCTCTACCAAAACGGGCTCCATCATATTCTTTTGCGCGTTGGGGATTAGCCAGTTCCAAAGTACGCCGTCTGTGTCCTTTTCAACGAATTCGTTTTTAGAGAATACGATTTTTTCCTCCGCTTCCTCTTTGAAAAATTCGGCAAGATTGCTCCCTAAGGCGGAGAGGATATCCGCCAATGTTGCAATGGAGGGGCTGTTCAAATCATTTTCAAGCTGTGAAATATAGCCTTTCGTCAGTTCACAGCGGTCGGCGAGTTCCTCCTGCGTTAACCCTTTTTGGTTGCGCATGCGCCTAATTTTTTTACCTAATTCCATGACCCGTCCTCGGTTTGTTAAAAATAAACGGAAAGTTTAGTTAAAATAAACTTTCCTACGAAAATTATTATAAAAAAAAATTACGTATATGTCAATCGTTTGAAGGGGATTTTTTGCATATTTTGACAAAAAAATTCCCGCGTAAAAATTGCGGGCTGCGTAACACGAAAAAAGGGGTCTACCGATAGGCAGACCCTCATATTTATAATATGCAAGTATTATAAAACAGGAATTAGTTCAAAGCGTTGAGTTTTTTTGCAAGCTTTGCCTTTCTGTTGTTTGCGTTATTCTTGTGGATAACGCCTTTGGTAGCCGCTGCGTCGATAGCGGAAACGGTTTCAGGATAGAGCTTAACTGCTGCTTCCTTGTCGCCTGCTTCTATAGCTGCGAGGAATTTCTTAACCTGCGTTTTAAGTGCGGATTTAATCGCTTTGTTTTGCATGGTCTTCTTTTCGATTACCAAAACTCTTTTCTTTGCGGATTTAATATTAGGCATAATTGTCTCCTTAGTGCTTTAATTTCAATACAAGGGTTATTTTAGCATAAAATTTTGCGAAAGTAAACTGTTTTTTAGGGGGATATTGCAGAAAATACGCAAAAAAATAAAATAATTTTATTTATGGCAGGATTGCGTCTATGACTAAAGGTGGGATAGGCTTTTTTGATAGTGGGATAGGTGGCTTATCGGTGCTTGCAAAGTGCCTCGATCGGCTTGATGAAAACGTCTATTATTACTATGGAGATAACGCGCGCGCGCCGTATGGCAATTTGCCGGAGGATACGATACGCCGGTACGTCTTCGAGGCGTTTGAGGAGTTTAACAGGTTATGTGTTCGAGCGGTGGTGCTTGCCTGCAACACAGCCACGGCGGTTTGCCTAGACGATTTGCGTGTGCGTTACGATTTTCTTATCG
>JAZUQM010000025.1:0-2357 GCA_045605705.1 Candidatus Scatosoma sp. | reverse complement strand
CTAACGCCTTTTGCCCACGTTTCCCCTTTGGGCAAACGTTGCCCTTTTGGCGTTGTCTTGTCTTTTCCCAAAAAATCTTTGCAAGCAAAGCTTTTTCGTGAGCCCTACCCATATAAAAAAGCTCGTCGTGCAACGAAAAACGAGAAGACCCAAGTCTTCTCGTTTTATTATTATCTCTTCGAGAATTGAGGAGCACGACGAGCTTTTTTCAAGCCGTACTTCTTTCTTTCCTTTGCACGAGGGTCGCGGGTCAAGAAACCTGCAGCCTTCAATACGGGACGGCTGTTTTCTTCCGCTTCAAGAAGTGCGCGTGCTACGCCAAGACGGATTGCGCCAGCCTGACCGGTATAACCGCCGCCGATTACGTTTACGAATACGTCGTATTTGCTTTCAGCCTCTACCGCTACGAGGGGCTGCTTAACGATATATTGAAGAGTACCCTGAGGGAAATAGTCTTCAAACGCGCGGTCGTTGATTACGATCGTACCGTTGCCGCCGGGGATAAGACGAACACGAGCGATAGCTTTCTTTCTTCTACCCGTTCCCCAGAATTGAATTTTCTTTTTAACGTTTGCTTTTGCCATTTTTCAATCCTCTCCTTAGTCAAGTTTAAGCACTTCAGGCTTTTGAGCTGCGTGGTTGTGTTCCGCGCCCTTGTAAACTTTGAGCTTTTTGAGCATCGTTCTGCCAAGGCTGTTCTTGGGCAACATACCCTTAACCGCTTCGTAAACGGCAAGGTCGCTCTTTTCTTCCATCATCTTCTTGTAAGAGATTTCTTTAAGCCCGCCGATATAACCGGTGTGGTATCTATAGAATTTGTTTTCCAACTTCTTACCGGTAAGCACCGCTTTGTCGGTGTTGATTACGATTACGAAATCGCCGGTGTCTACGTTGGGAGTGAAGGTCGGTTTATTTTTACCGCGAAGTACGGACGCTACCTGGCTAGCAAGACGACCTAAAGGCATACCTGCCGCATCCACGACGTACCATTTTCTTTCAACCGTTTCGGCTTTTGCCATATAGGTTTTCATAATATGTTACTCCTTATTTCGTGTGTATTTTTCTTTTTTCATTTTCTGCACTTGCCACAGGTGATTTTTTCTTAAAATCCGTTCAACTAACGGGAAAAAACGGGTTTTTCAAGGTATTCCCCTCGGCTTGCTTATTTATTGTATTATGAAAAGAAATTTAAGTCAAGCTGTTTTGCGCCGACTTTTTCAACTTTTTTAATTTTTTTTGAAAATTTTTCACCTTTTTGGATAACTCCTCTTTTTTTCCGTAATTTATTATACGCAGCGCGGGTTTTTTTGCAAAACAACCCTTTCTTTTTATTGCTTTTTTTTAAGAGATAGGATATAATAATATTGTTAAACGTAAATTTTTTGGAGGATACACACTTATGCCTTTGGTAACTACTACCGAAATGTTCAAAAAAGCGTACGCGGGCAAATATGCCGTAGGCGCTTTCAACGTCAACAACATGGAAATGATCCAAGCCATCGTCGAAGCTGCTAACGAGGAAAAATCCCCCGTTATCTTGCAGGTTTCCGCAGGCGCAAGAAAATACGCTAACCCCGTATATCTTAGACACCTCGTACAAGCTGCTGTAGAAACGACGGACATCCCCGTTGCTATGCACCTCGACCACGGCGCGGATTTCGAAATTTGTAAAGCTTCCATCGACAGCGGCTTTACTTCCGTCATGATCGACGCTTCCTCCCACCCTTGGGAAGAAAACATCGCCATCACCAAGAAAGTCGTTGAATATGCGCATGACCACGGCGTTGTTGTTGAAGCAGAGCTTGGTAAACTCGCAGGTATCGAGGACGACGTAAACGTTGACGCGGCTGACGCACAGTTCACGTCCCCCGACGAAGTAGAAGAATTCACCGCAAGAACGGGCATCGATTCCCTTGCAATCGCTATCGGTACTAGCCACGGCGCTTATAAATTCAAGCCCGGTCAGGACCCCAAACTCCGTTTGGATATCTTGGAAGAAATCGGCAAGAGATTGCCCGGCTTCCCTATCGTATTGCACGGCGCTTCCTCTGTTCCTCAGGACAAGGTTGCAATCGTCAATAAATTTGGCGGTCATATGCCCGACGCAATCGGTATCCCCGAATCCGAACTTAGAAAAGCAGCGCAAATGGCAGTTTGCAAAATCAACATTGACTCCGACCTTCGCGTAGCGTTCACCGCGGCAATCCGTCAGCACTTCAGCGAACAGCCCAGCCACTTCGACCCCCGTCAATACCTTGGCGACGCGCGCGCTATGATGAAAGAACTTGTAAAACACAAAATCGTTAACGTACTTGGCTCTGCCGGTAAAGCGTTTTAATTGATATGGTAAAAAAGCG
>JAZUQM010000024.1:0-8356 GCA_045605705.1 Candidatus Scatosoma sp. | reverse complement strand
CCCCCGCCGTTCCTACGCAAAAGACGGAACGAACGATTAAAAAATCTACTTTACCTAAGCCGCGGTTCCCTAAAAAACCGCCCAAGCCCTACTTCGCGCCGTAAGTTTCGCGATATTTGTACATGGCAGGTAAGTGCTCCTTGCCGTCCACGACGCCGTCTTCGATTGCGGAAATGATATCGTCCATGGTAACGACGGAATATACGTCGATACCGAATTCCTTTTTCGCCTCGCTGACTGCCGAAAGCTCGCTATTTAACGCTTTTTCCTGTCTATCCACGGAAATAATCATACCGACAACCTCTACCTTTGCTGCCGCCTCAAGCTTGGGCAAAATTTCACGCAAAGCCTTGCCCGACGTCATAACGTCCTCGATAATGATAACCTTTTCCCCATCGACGAGCTGTTTGCCTACGAACAAACCGCCCTCACCGTGGTCTTTAACCTCTTTTCTGTCAAAACAGTAATTAAGCTCTTTATCGTAGTTATGATACATAGCCACAGCCGTTGCAACGGACAAGGGAATTCCCTTATACGCAGGGCCTACCAGCGTTTCCGCTTCCAAATGGTTATCGTGAATACAAGCCGCGTAATAATCGCCGAGCTTTGCAAGCTGCTTGCCCGTTTTGTAGTTGCCCGTGTTGATAAAGTAGGGCGCAATTCTGCCGCTCTTTAAGGTAAATTCACCGAATTTGAGTACTCCGTTTGCTACCATGAAACGGATAAATTCCTGCTTGTAAGTATATGCCATGGTTGGTTCTCCTTTTGATAATAAAATTTAAGTGAATTAACGGCTATACCGTCGTGAATTGGCTATCGCCGTGAATTGAAAAACTTTGCTTTTCGTGAATTGCCGACTTCGTCGGCGTTATTGCAATATTACCAAAACGTCTTGCTTCGCAAGACAATTCACGTCCCGTTAGGGACAATTCACCTAAGTTTCACGTGAACGAAGTTCACAATTCACTTTTTTACTTATTCAATTGCAAAGTCCCTGTGAGGGAAGAAACTTCCGCTACGCCGTGCTTATCACACCAGTCGTTTAAGCCCTTGATAATTTTCGGCATTGCATAGGGGTCGGTAAAGTTTGCCGTACCCACCTGCACCGCGGTTGCGCCTGCCATTAAGAACTCAATCGCGTCCTCCGCGCAAGTGATACCCCCCATACCGATAACGGGGATTTTAACCGCCTGCGCCACCTCGTAGGTCATGCGCACCGCGATAGGCTTTACGCCTGCGCCCGACACGCCGCCCGTGTTGTTGGCGATAATTGGTCTTCTCCTTTCGATATCGATTGCCATACCCGTTAAAGTATTGATGAGGGAAACACAATCCGCGCCCCCGCGCTCTGCCGAGAGGGCGTTGTTTGCTATGCTTTCCACGTTAGGGGAAAGCTTGACGATAAGCGGCGTATTCTTCGCGCCTGCTTTCGCGCGCGCCGTTACCTCTTCCACCGTTTCGGGTTTAATCCCAAACGCCATGCCCCCACTCTTTACGTTGGGGCAGGAAATATTTAACTCAATCATATCCACCAGCCCGTCCAAACGCGCGCAGATGTTTTCATAGTCGTCCAAGGTTTTGCCCGCAACGTTTGCAATCACGCAAGTGCCCGTGGACTTGAGCCATTCCAAGTCCTCTTTGATAAAATGCTCCACACCGGGGTTTTGTAAACCCACGGCATTGAGTATAACCCCGCGCGATTCCGCAATACGGGGTACGGGGTTGCCAAGACGCGGGTCTAAGGTCATGCCCTTGGTGGACACGCCGCCGATTTGACCGATATCGTATAATTCGTGAAACTCTCTGCCAAACCCAAAAGTCCCCGACGCCGCGATGACAGGATTCTTTAAGGTGATACCGCAAAGCTTAACTGATAAATTCGCCATAATTTTTTCCTTAATCGATATTTAGTTCCGTACTCCGCAAAACGCAGAGATACGAGCAAGACAAGGCGCGCGAGGCTTTTCGCAGGGAGTTTACTTGTGCGTAAACGAGCAAGACAAACGCAGCGCAACGCCGTATTGCGAAGTATATATGCGTTTTACAACACCACTTCGTTTGCGTTGAACACAGGACCGTCTTTACATACACGCGCTTTCTTTCCGTTTGTAAGGTCGCAAACACATACAAGACACGCGCCGATACCGCAGCCCATACGCTCTTCCAAGGACACGTAGCAAGGCAGGTTTTCCCTTTCGACAACCACTTTGAGTGCGCGGAGCATGGGGGTAGGTCCGCAAGCGAGCACCACGTCGGGACGGTTGCCTGCTGCAAGCGCCTTTTCAAACGCCTGCACGGCGTTCATTTTTTCGCCGTACGAACCGTCGTCCGTTACCGCGATAAAGGTATCCGCTTTACCGAACTCCTCCACGCCGCAAACCGCCGCCTTATTGCGGTAGCCGATATACGCGGAAATATGTTTTTTGCCGTAATATTCGCGCAGGACGGAAATAAGAGGGAATACCCCCACGCCGCCGCCGACGAGTGCGATTTTTTGTTCTTCCTCCTCCACGAAAAAGCCGTTTCCAAGGGGCATAAGCACGGATAACCTCGTACCTGCCTCCATATCTTTAAGTTTTTTCGTGCCGTCGCCTTTGATTTGGTAGCAAAAAGTTACCTCTTTGCCCTCTACCTTACAAATCGCGATAGGACGGCGCAAGAGATGGCTGCCGCCCACTAAAATATTACCGAATTGCCCACAGCGCACCTTACTATCTTCGTCCAAAGCAAAGGTTACCGCGTGGATATTTTCGGCGATTTTTTCATTTTTAACAATCGTTGCCAAGTAGTCTTTCATAAAGCTCCTTAAAGAGTGAAGTTTTTACTTCGTAAAAGTGAAGTTGCGATGCAGAGAAGTTGCGGCTACGCCGCAGTGAAGTTTTTTACTTCGTAAAAAGTTGTTGCTGTTATTGATGATACAATAACTTGCCCCTGAGGGGCAAACTTCACTTTGTTTACAAAACTTCTCTTGCCTGCAGGCAAACTTATCTTTGCCCAAAGGCAAAACTTCACTTCTTATTCTCCCATTTTACCGATTACGGAAGAAAGGTCTTTTTGCATGGCGATACAAGCAGCGCGCGCCGCGTCGTAATACGTGCCGCCGTTTTTCTTATATGCACACAAAATCCCGCGGGAGTTGTTTACGACCCCACCAAGCCCGTTTTTGCCAAAACAGCTTTTCAGCATTTCCGCATTACCGCCCTGCGCGCCGTAGCCGGGGATTAAGAAGAAGGTATGCGGCAAAACCTCGCGAAGACGAGCCGCCTCGGTGGGATGGGTTGCGCCGACTACCGCACCGACTGCGGAATAGCCGTACTTCCCAACCGTGCTTTCCCCCCACTTTTCTACCAAACCGCCAACGTACTCGTACATGGGTACGCCGTTTTCCAAAACCACGTTTTGGATTTCCGCACCCGAGGGGTTGGAAGTCTTAACCAAAACGAAGATGCCTTTATCGTGCTTTTCGCATTGTTCTACGAAGGGCACAATCCCGTCCGAGCCAAGATACCCGTTAACGGTAACAAAATCGGAGGGAAACGCCTTGTCCGTTTTATCGTTGACCTGCGTTTCACCCAAGAATGCCTTTGCATAGCAAGACGCCGTAGAGCCGATATCGTTGCGCTTTGCGTCCGCGATAACGATAAGTCCCTTTTTTGCTGCATAGCGCAAGGTTTCGTAGTATGCTTTCATACCTGCCGCCCCGTACATTTCATAGTACGCAATTTGCACCTTGACCGAGGGTACGATATCGTACACACTGTCGATAATTTTTTTGTTGAATTCAAGCACCTTTTCCGCTACGCCCTCAAAGGTCGTTACCCCCTCGCGCATATCGTCGGGCAGGTAGTCAAACAAGGTATCCAAGCCCACGCAGGTGGGGTTTTGCATTTCGATAATTTTTTCAATAAGCTTATCCGTAATCATAACTCTCTCCTTATATTAGTAAAATCTCGCAAAAGCAGAAATCAGTTTATAGGATACGATTTCTACGTCGCTAACGCATTCCACTTCATACGTTCTTTCCGCAGGACCGCTTACCTCTTTGCTCCATTCTCTTACATATAAATATCCGTCCGCGTCATAAAAAGCCACATACACGTACACATATTTAGTCGCCTCAGGCAATAATTTTACTTGACCGCTAACCGTTGCGTGGTATAATCCGTCCTCGCCAAGCTCGCTGGTAAACGTTTCGCCTGCCACTAACTCCACTTCCGCCTTTGCCTCTCTATCCAACTTATAGTCATATGCCGAGTACAATTCTACGTTATAAATACGCGCGCTGGCAGGAGCATAATATAATTCAATTTCACATTCCACTTTATATGTATCGCCTGCGCCTACGTAAACGTCATAGTTTTGTAAGACATCCAACAAATATCCGTTTTCGTCGTAAAAAGCAACCGTGTAGTTGAGCGTATCAGCGTCCTTGTTGCCGAGGTTTTTAATTGCGCCTTCCGCTTTCACCTCGTACATACCCTCTTCGTTTTGAGTAATCACAGTAATAACTGCGTCTTGTACAATCTCTGCTTGCATTTTACGTTCTTCGTCCGTCGGCGCGTTTTTATCCTCGTCTACCGCCCACGAAATAAAAGAAATCGTAAAAAATGTCTCTATACAGCTTGAAAAGGTAAAACAACACAGACAAGAGAGTAAGGCAACGAATAACAATTTTAGCTTCTTCATTTTTCCTTTCTCCTTATTCATGTCGACAAGAACCGCTTACTTCAAAATCCGCAGGAACTTCCGTCATTGTACTTGTCATACAAAACCGCCAAATTTCATCCGCACCTATATAGCCTATGCTATATTTGTTATAAGTTATCGGGTCGCCTAATTCATCAAAAAAGTCAATGTGAATTGACGCGTAATCGCAAACCTCGCCAGTTGTATTTTTTGCTAAGCCTTCCACAATAACGGTGTATAAACCCGCTTCTTCGTCAAAGTCCTGCACCGTCATCGTCGGCTCGCCAACCATCTCTAAATCCTTCCATGTGGGGCGTTTGCACGCCGTTGACGTACAAAGGATAAGCGATACAGCCGTGATAGCCGTCAGTCTTTTTATCCAACCCTTCATAAATACCCCCTTGTGAGGCTTACGCCTCGTATTTGATTTCGCCGTCTACAATCGTGTACTTCACTGCGCCGTAAAGCTTATAGCCGTTAAAGGGAGTGTTTTTGCCCTTGCTTACGAACTTATTACTGTCCACTACCCACTCTTCGTCCAAATCGGCAATCGTTAAATCGGCTACGCCGCCCTCTTTGATTTCGCCGCCCTCTAAGCCCAAGATTTGCGCGGGGTTGTAGCTCATTTTTTCTGCGATTTCGTTCAAAGTCAGCACCCCCGCCTTATACAGGTAGGTAATGGCAAACCCAAACGAGGTTTCAATACCGCTAATCCCGAATGCCGCCAAATCGTATTCCACGTTTTTATCGTCCGCGTGGTGAGGCGCATGGTCGGTTACGATACAATCGAGCGTACCGTCCTTCAAGCCCTGCAAAATCGCCTGCTTATCCACTTCCTCACGAATGGGCGGGTTGACCTTGGTGTTGGTGTCGTAGCCTCTTATAATCTCGTCCGTAACCGAGAAATAGTGCGGGCAGGTTTCCGCAGTTACCTTGATACCCGCGCGCTTTGCGTCGCGGATCATGCGTACGCCGCTGTACGTCGAAACGTGGCAGATATGCACGGGCGCGTCCAGCGTTTCCGCCAAGGATATTTCCCGCGCGATAATCGTATCTTCCGCGGCTCTTGGAATCCCCTTTAAGCCCGCTATCGTCGAGCTCAAGCCCTCGTGCACCACGCCGCCGTCCACAAGGTCTTTGTCCTCGCAATGGCAAAGGCACTTGATATCAAAGCCCTTGGCGTATTCCATGGCAAGGCGCATAAGACGTGCGTTTTTCACGGCTACGCCGTCGTCGGAAATCGCCACGGCGCCCGCTTTTTTCATGCCCGCAATCGCCGCCATTTCCTCGCCCTTAGAGCCTTTGGTAATTGCGCCGATAGGGTGAATTTTACATAAATTTACTTCTTTTGCGCGGTTTTTGATATAGGAAACCACGACTTTGTTATCGGTTATGGGGTTGGTGTTGGGCATACAGCAAATTTGCGTAAACCCGCCCTTGACCGCAGCTTTTGCACCGCTTTCGATATCCTCTTTTCTTTCAAAGCCCGGCTCACGCAAATGCACGTGCATATCGATAAGCCCGGGGAAAATATGCTTGCCCGCAGCGTCGATTTCCTTATCGCCGTTTGCGGGAATATTCTTCGCAATTTTTACAATTTTTCCGTTCTCTACGAGGATATCCGCTTGCTCTACGGCGTTTTTCAAAACCACTTGTCCGTTTCTAATAATCATACGGTTTTACCTCCTCTTCCCTCGTTCAAAAGACACAGCACCGCCATGCGCACCGCTACGCCCGAAAGAACTTGGTCTTCAATACGGCTGCGCTCGTGGTCGATTACCCCGCTCGTAAGCTCCACGCCGCGGTTGACAGGACCGGGGTGCAGGATAATCGCGTTCGGTTTCGCGTATTCCAAAACCTTTTCGTCCACGCCGTAGTTTGCCGCATATTCCCCAAGCGAGGGGAACGCGCCCGCCTGTTGGCGTTCAAGCTGAATACGCAGTCCCATAACGACGTCGGCATTTTCAAGCGCCTCTTTCCTCGATTTGCAAAGCTTTGCGCCCAGCTTGTCTATCCCTTTGGGAATAAGCGTTTCGGGTGCATACATGTACACCTCCGCGCCCATTTTTTGCAACCCGAATAGGTTGGATTTTGCCACGCGCGAGTGCTTGATATCGCCGAGTATCGCCACCTTCAAGCCTTTGAGCGAACCGAACTCTTCCCGCATGGTCAGCATGTCTAAAAGCGCCTGCGTGGGGTGTTCGTTCATACCGTCGCCTGCGTTGAGTACGCTCGCCTTGACCGTTTTAGCCAAAAGGTACGGCGCACCGCCTATGGGATGGCGCATGATAATGAAATCGTTTGCCTGCGCGTCCAAGGTCTTGCCCGTGTCCACCAGCGTTTCGCCCTTGGCAACGGAAGAATTTCCCGCCACGATATTGACGGTGGTTGCACCGAGGTATTTCGCCGCCTCTTCAAAGCTGGTACGCGTTCTCGTACTATTCTCGTAAAAGAGAATGGTCGCCGTCTTGCCCGCAAGATGCGGGATTTTCTTTTCGCCCTTTTTGATACGGGTTTTGAACTCTTCGGCAAGGTCGAGGATTTCCGTAATTTCTTCCGCCGAAAGGTCGATAAGCCCTAACAGGTCTTTTCTTTTGAGCATAGCCGTCTCCTTTTGTTTACGCTATAAAAAACGCGCCTTGAAACGAAACGTTCAAGACGCGGTAATGCCGATTTGGATTGTTTCGTTGTATCGGCTATTATTATAACACTTTTTTTTGCAGTTGTAAACCGTTCAAAGGGTGTTTTTTCTCTTTTAGAGAAAAATTTATACGGTTAATATACCTTCACCAAGCGGAAGCCTGCTTTATCACAGGAAGTCAAAAGATACTCCACCCCGTTTTTCCACGTTTTGAGAGGGAAATACCCAGCCCCGTGCAAATGCCCGAACACGACTTTTTCCACACCGTTTCCCTCAAATAGCTCGGTAAAAAGGCTATTTTCTTCTTTCAAATTAAAGGGCGGAAAATGCACCAGCGCAACCAGCTTTTCTTCCCCCGTTTTTAATTTTTTCGCGTCGAGAAGGGCAAGACGGAAGCGCTCCGCCTCGCGAAGATATAATTTTTGGTCCTGCTCGGTAAACTCGGCACTGCCCGGGGTTGTCCACCCTCGTGAGCCGACAAAAATAAACTCGTCTATCTTCACCGCGTCCGTTTGCAGGAAGTAAAAATTCTCGTCGGGAGAAGCCGCGCGGAGCTTGGAAATCCCGTTCCACCAATAATCGTGATTGCCTCTAATTAAGACTTTCTTGCCGGGCAGCTTTGCTATCTCTTTCAAGTCTATAAGCGCGTCCGAAAGCTTCATTGCCCAGCTAATATCCCCGGGAATGAGCACGATATCGTCGTCTTTGACCTTGTCCAGCCAGTCTAATTTAATTTTCTCGAAATGCCCTTCCCAGTTTCCGCCGAAAATATCCATAGGCTTATCCGCGGTCAGGGATAAATGCAAGTCGCCGATTGCATACACGTTCATGGCTTTATTATAGCAGTTTTTTTTAGGAATAGCAAGCGTTTATGGAAGAAAAAGCCCCGTAAACAAAGCAAGACGCAAGCAAATCGAAGCGCGCGAGGCTTTTCGCAGGGAGTTTACTAACCGTAAACGAGCAAGAAAAACGCAGCGCAACGAAGAGTTGCGCCGCGTATTCTTTGTTTTATTTATTCTTTGTTTATTT
>JAZUQM010000023.1:0-8855 GCA_045605705.1 Candidatus Scatosoma sp. | reverse complement strand
CCCCAAACACCTTTTCCGCAAGGTACGCCCCCGCGAATTGATGCCATACGGAGGAGGGTACCTCTCCCCACTCGGCAGGCAGGGTAAAGCCCTGCAAAAGCGGGTCGTTTGGAGAAATATATTTCCCGCAATCGTGGAATAAAGCGGCGGTAATCGCCTTTCTCTCCGAAATACGAAGGCTGAGCGCGCGTTTTGCGGCAAGCGCCGCCACCCGAACGCTATGCAACCGTCTTTTTGGCGTTTCCAAGGCAAGCGCCAAGGGCGCGTTTTCGATTTTATACAAGCCCTTTTCGTAGATATACGCCTCGACCCGTTCATCCACAAAATCGGTTAAACGCATACCTGCCCCAGCCAAAACGCGAATAAGCGTGGAGGAAACGTTTTTCCCCTCGTAATCCACGCGCGTAAAAGGTTTGCCAAAACGCTGCAAAAACGCCTTTTGTTCTTCTTCCCACCAACCCTCTTGCTCGTTACGTCCGCAAACGGCAAGCTTAACAAGTTCTAAAATGGTGTCGGGCTTTTTCCACGTGGGAAAATCCCGTAGCATATCCGTGCCGACTAAAAAGTAAATTTCCGCCGTGGGATAAAGCGTTCTAAAATGCTCGCAGGTGAGATAAGTATAGCTCGTCCCCGCTTTATTGATTTCGTAATCGCTAACCCGCACTTGGGGAATCCCCTCAAAGGCAAGCCGACACATATTCAATCTATCCTCGTTGGAGGAAAGCACCCTATCGGGCTTGTGCGGGGGCGTATGCGCGGGCATAACGAATAGAATATCCAAGCCCAGCTCCGTAATTGCTGCGCGCGCAAAATTCGTATGCTCCTTATGCACGGGGTCGAACGACCCGCCGAAAATGCCTATCCTCATAACGTATCCATTATACTATATTTTTTTTCTTTTTTCAAGTATACGCAAGAAAAAAACGGGCAAAAATTCAAATATGAAGAAATCAGCTTTTATCTCCGATATCATTTTTGCCTTTTTCACACTCTTTTTATGCACACTCGTTCTATTCCGCTATACGGGTATCACTCTTTTACCCGCCCTGCTTTTAAGCGCGGTATGCGGAACGCTTGCCGCATGCGCCGTCGGCGCGTGGTTGAAAAGCAAGCGCAAAACCTTTTTTTTGAAAAAAACGGACGAGGCGCAAAAGGAAAAATTGCTTTTTCACCTTGCTCTTTTAAGCGACGAGCAAAAAACACAGCTTTTTGTAAAGCTTTTAACCGCAAAACGGTTTAGCAAACTAAAAATTTACACACCAGAGCAGTTTTACGCCCTCCGTTTTTCCCTCTCGCCCGTAAAAGCGGACGAAGTCCTCGCCTTCTCCCGCCTAAAAACGCGCAAGCCGAAAACGATTTTTTGCGCAAATATCGAAGAAAGCGCCTATAAGCTTTGTCAAAAGCTTGGAATACGGGTAAAAGCGGGGGATGAGGTATATGCACTTTTCAAAGAAGAAAACGCCCTGCCGGAACGCTATTTAGGAGAAGAAACCGTAGAGAAAAAATACGGGCGCAGGATACGCCTATGGTTTTCCCGCGCCAACGCAAAAGGGTATTTGGTATGCGCCGCCTTACTGCTTTTAACCGCGCTTATTAGCCCTTTCCCCTATTATTATCTTGTTTTTGGGGGCATACTCCTTTTTCTCTCCATTCTCGTAAGGATTTTCGGCTACGAATAATATTATACTCTAAGCGAAACCTCCGCCGCCGTTACCCGCCTTTGCTTTCCCTCGATTTCCACAAGCAAGCCCCCCTGTTCGTCCACGGAAATGAGGGTAGCAGGTACGCGTTCATCACCAAAATATAACATTGCCCTACGCCCCATATACCCAACGAAAGAAAGATATTTTTGCATGGATACGGGCTTGTCAAGCTCATGCAACAGCCTTTGCGTGATTTCCTTTACGGAAAATACTTTGCCCGTTTCCGCCTTTACGGTGGTGGCAATATCCCACAATTCTTTTGAAAGCTCGTTATGGATATTCAAGCCTATCCCTACGATAGAGGAAGTAAGCTCCGCGCCCGAAAAAGTGTTCTCAATCAAAATCCCACAAATCTTCTTGCCGTTTACAAGAACGTCGTTGGGCCATTTGATAACGGGGCTAACCCCTATCGACTTCAAGGTTTCGCATACCGCGCTTGCCGCGCCCGCCATAATTTGAAAGGCGTCCCGTGCAAGAAAATTTTGATGAAAGGTAAGCTTAGATAAATACACGCCCCCTCCCCTTGATTCAAACGAGCGTCCTTTCGTCCCCTTGCCCCCCGTTTGCATATCAGCGGTAACGATTAAATCCTGCTTTTCCGCCTTTTTCTCTTTCGCATAGTCCTGCGTGGACGGTATACATACGAAATGCACCCGTTGAGGTGCGTTTTTTATTTTCGACCCGTACATGCCCTATTCCTCACAGTCGCCAAACGCGGATAAAACCGATTTTACCAGCTCGTAATCGTAGCCCTTGGACAGCAAATATTTATACGCTTTTTGCAACGTTTGCACGTCGGCAGTCTTCCCGCGCATATACTTTTGGAGGAGCGCCTTTGCAGCCTCTTCCTCTTGCTCTTCGTCCAAAAGCTCCAAAGCCCCGTCAATTTCTTCATCCGCAACGCCTTTTCTTTTTAGTTCCATGCGAATAAGCCTGCTCCCCTTTCTTTTTACGGCACTTTCCGCATACGCCTCAGCGTACTCCCCGTCGTTGAGAAAATTATAGGAGCGGAGCTTTTCTATCGCGTATTCCACGACGGCGGGAAGATAGCCCTTATCCATCAAAAAGGTACGCACCTGCTTTTCCGTTTTACGGGTAGCGGAGAGGTGGGTCAACGCTTTGTCAAACGCGGTATTTTTCTCGCTTTCAAGCTGAATTTCCTCCAAATGCTCCCTAGTGATGATTTGCCCTACCCTTAAGCGGTTTTTCACCGTGCACTCCAAGGTTAATCCGCAGCAAAACCGCCCGTCGATATAAATATTACACCGTCTTTTGTCTTTGACCTGCGGTGTGATTGCCGTAATTTCGTTCATTCGATTAGCACCTCGCTTTCAGTATAACACTTTTTAAGAAAAATGTCAACACAAGCCCTTTAATCCGTTTACATTTCCTTGTAAATATGATATAATAATTTAGCTAGCCAAGACCGAATGGCTAATTCGACACGAAGGAGAATTTTATGAAATTTTATACGGTTGATCTCGACGGTTTCAAAGCCGACCTTCCTATCCTTACCTTGCCCAGCGGCGTCGGTATCGCATTTTTCAACTTGCACGGCGACAGCACCATGACCGAGCATTGTGGGAAAAAGCTTGCGGAAAGGCTCGGCGATTGCGAAGTGCTTATCACGGCGGAATCTAAGGGCTTACAGCTCACCCATTGCGTCGCAAGAGAGCTTGGGCAAAGATACTATGCGGTAGCGAGAAAAAGCAAAAAGCTTTATATGCAAGACGGTATTGAAATTACCATCGACTCCTCCATTACGACGGGTCAGCCTCAAAAATTATACCTTTCTCGCCACGACGTAGAGCTTATCAAGGGCAAGAAGGTCGGTATCGTGGACGACGTAGTTTCCACGGGTGCGTCCCTTATCGGTTTGGAAAAATTGGTAGAAAAAGCGGGCGGCATCGTACACAAAAAGGCTTTCGTTTTAGCGGAGGCGGACGCAGCGAACAGAACGGACGTTATCTTCCTCGATTCTATTCCCCTGTTCAAATAATCCAGAATTTGGCAAATTTAACATAAAAAACTTTGCGGGCGGGCACATTTTTTTGTGATTCCGCCCCGATTTTTTGCAAAAACACTTGCTTTTTTAGAAAGTATCGTTTATAATGTATATACGCGTAATATGGAGTATTACAAATTCCTGCGCGTTTAAGGAATGTAATCGAAAAAGGAGTACATATATGTCTGACCTTTACGAAGAATACGGTCTTGAACAGGAAGGTGAACTCGGTGCAGATCCCAAGCTCCCCACCGACAAACCCAAAAAGGTAAAAAAGAGCGGCGGTTGGCTTGGTCGCATTATCGCGTTCTTGCTGGGTATCGTTCTCGCGCTCGGCAGCTGCGCGGGGGCTATCTTCGTCCTCGTTACCCAACCCGTTAGAAACCTCACGGGGCTTGCGGGTATGGACTTTGATACGCAGGTTAAGGATACTATCCTTTCCGAAGAATACGGCGACAAAACCTTACTGCAGTTATCTCAGGACGCCCTTTTTGCGGCGGTAGCCAAAGACCTTGCAGGCTTGGATAGAGTATTCCCCATGGTCGGCGTCTATATCGGCGAGCTTGCGGATAAAATGAATACGCAATTCGGCGTAGCGCTTGACGCACAAGAAATGATGGAAACGCATATGGATATGCTCCCTGAGTATATCGGCGGAAAATTCAAAACCACCGCTTTGGGTAAGCTGTTAGCCGCAACCAAGGGCGATAAGCTTGATCCTCTGCTTATGGAGATTTGCTACGGCGAAGAGGGTAAGGATTACGAAATTGACGAAAACGGCGAAGTCGTGATGCTTGGCGATAAAGTAGCGGTAACCGTGGAAATGCTCAGCAGCGATTCCACCTCCATTATCGATAAGGTATCCCTTGCTTCCGTCGTACACCCCAAGGCTGACGACTCGGTTATGCTCGAGGTCGCATACGGAAAAGAAGGCGTAACCTTTGAACTCGCAACGGACGAACACGGCACAGTACTGACAGACGAACACGGCGGCGCTATGATTACCATGCTCCCCCTCTTCTTGAACAAGGATGAGAACGGTGATTTCGTAGATTATAACGGCAACCCTATCGCATGCTCGGCAACCGAGGCGGAAAACGGTTACACCAAAATCGAGGAATATTACCCCGGCACCACCGACGTTAAAAATACCTACTTTGTGAAAGACGACGGAAACGGTAACTACTACGCTCGTGAAGAAGCAAACGACGAGGCAAAAGAAGTTCTCTTCCGTAAGGTTACTATCGGGGATATGTCCACCGATTCCAAACAAATCATTGACAACATCTATCTTAAAGACGCGCTCGGGTTAGAATTATCCCCCGGCAAGGACGACCCCCACGGCGTTTTGCTCAGCCTTGCTTACGGTAAAAAAGGCATCGATTACGAAATCACGGGCGAGGGCGAAAATAGAAAAATCGAAATGATTAACGGCGCCAACTATCGCACTATCGGCGATTTAAGGCAAAGAGGCACGGCGCTAATCAACGATATTGCTCTTTCGGATATTATGGAAACAAATACCGAAGACGCGATTACCATGTACCTGCTTTACGGCAAGCAAAACGTGCATTACGAAATCGTAGACCCCGTAACGAACGAAATTAAGATGCTGAAACAGCGTATTGCCGTTATCGACGAGGAACACGTTTATAACGAATATGGCGAACAGCTCCAAAAGAAGACGGCAGAAAACGACGGCTACGAAATCACCATCAGCGGCGGAGAAGCCTTGTCTTACACGGACGCAAACGGCGTAGAATACCTGCTTGTTAACAGCGGCGAAATCATGTCCGTTACAAACGGTAACGCAGTAGTTTACTACCTGTATAAAGACGGGAAAGAAACCTACTATACCCCGAACACCCTCCGCGACTTGACGGGAGACGTTACCCTTGTATCCACCCTTACCGACCGTATGACGGTAGGCGAAATCTTCGGCACGGACGCGGACGGCAACCGTTTCTTACGCAACCTGAAAGAGTCGACGATTAGCGGACTTCCCGAAGCTATTTCCAACCTTACCGTAGGTCAGGTATTTGCAGAAGATATCTATGAAGGCGGCGCGATAAAAGGTCAATGGAAATACCTGCTTAAGGAAAACGGAACCATTCGCACCGATTATAAGGTTGCAACCGACATGAACATGCTCATGGATAACATGACGGCAAATATCAATACGGCTACCTTAAATGAGTTGGCCGCCGACGGCATCATAGACCTTGACGATGATTTATTAGATGACCCGATTAAATCCGTCGCCGGCTTCAACGCCAACGGAAAATCGCAACTCGGTCAGTTGACCGCCTCCGAAATGCTTAGCTATTTGAGCGCGGTACTCCAACTTGTAAGCTAAAAACCAAAAAGAAGAAAAGCCCCTCGCTTTTCTTCTTTTTTTGACAAAATGAGTGCCATTTCTTGTAAAAATACGGCAAAATTGATTGACTATTTTTCAGGAATGGGATATAATGTATGCGTACGGCTGTGAAAACGGCTGTTTTACCTTGCGTATCGGGGCAGATACGCCGAATAAGACCAGGAGGTGAAAAAATATGGCTAAATACGAAATGCTTTATTTGCTCAACAACGATTTGTCCGACGAAGACAAAGACGCAAAAATCGCCAAGTTTGAAAACGTCGTAACGACGATGGGCGGCAGCGTTGCAGGTTCGGATAAATGGGGTACGAAAAAAACCGCATACCCTATCAAATTTAAGAACGAAGCATATTACGTTCTTATGACGTTTGAAGCAAACGGTAAAGTCGTAGAAGAGCTTAAGCGTACCGCAGGCATCGACGCAGACGTTGTTAGACGCTTGATTACCAAGCTCGACTAATTAGGGGAAACAGTATGAACAAAGTATTTTTAATTGGAAACTTAACGCGCGACCCTGAACTTCGCGAAACCCCCTCGGGCGTTGCGATGTGTCGCTTCTCTATCGCTGTTCAAAGACCTTATTCTTCTCAAGACGGCGAGCGTCAAACGGACTTCTTCGATTGCACCGCTTGGCGTGGCTTAGGCGAGACGATTGCGCGTTACACCAAAAAGGGCAAAAAGGTTGCCGTAAGCGGTAGCATTCAGCTCCGCAACTACGAGGACAACCAGGGCGCACGCCGCACCGCCGTTGATATTATCGTACAGGATTGCGAATTCCTGTCCCCGAGAGATAACGACGGTTTTGACGACGTAGCCGACGCCCCCCGTCAGTCCGCACCTAGAAAGAAACCTACGCTTCAAGCAATGGGCGACGACAGCGACATTCCGTTCTAACACGGAAAGAAAAATTAGTAAAGGAGTAACGGATCATGGAAGAAAAAGCACCTGTTAAAAAGGTATTTAAGAAAGCACCCCGCAAAAAGGTGTGCGCATTCTGCCAGGAAAAAGTTGACGTAATCGACTATAAGGACGTAAACCGTTTGAAGAAGTATATCACGGAAGGCGGTAAAATCCTCCCCCGCAGAATGAGCGGTACCTGCGCAGCGCATCAAAGATTGGTTGCAACCGCAATCAAGCGCGCAAGAATCGCAGCTCTTCTCCCCTTCAAAGGCGAGTAAGCTCAATTAAGCAATTACACCCTCTCGCAAATGCGAGAGGGTGTTTTTCTTTTATTGAAATCATTTTTTACCAAAATTATAAAGATTTTGCTTGCTATTATTCGCGATTTCGAATATAATAGTATTAGTAAAATAAGGAGAAAACTATGCTAAGTTTTATTTCCGCAAAAGAAGCGGCTGAAAAATGGGAAATTTCTCAACGGCGCGTTGCAATTTTATGCGCCGAAAATCGTATTGCCGGGGCTATGATGGTCGGGAATATGTGGATTATCCCTAGTACCGCCGAAAAGCCTATTGATAAAAGAACTGTTCGTTATGAAAAAGAAACAAAAACGGAATTAAAACCGTTTTTGAAATGGGTTGGCGGTAAGGGGCAGCTTATCAATGAGCTTGAAAAGTTTTTACCTGTTGACGGCGAAAAAGTTTTGACAAAGTATGCCGAACCTATGGTTGGGGGCGGTGCTTTATTATTCAGTCTTCTTTCTAAATACGATTTTGAAGAATTATATATTAGCGATATAAATGCCGAACTTATCAATTCGTATATCGTTGTGCGCGATAATATTGATTTGCTTGTAGAAAAATTAACGGAAATGCAAGCAGTATTTTTGCCTATGAATGAAAACGGAAGAAAATACTTTTATTATAATGCGCGCGATAAATTCAACGCTTTACAGTTATCGCAAGAAACCGCAGTCGATAAAGCGGCGTTATTTATTTTTTTGAATAAAACTTGTTTTAACGGTTTATATCGTGTAAATAAAAAAGGACAATTTAACGTTCCTATGGGTGCATATAAAAATCCCACCATTTGCGATGAAATCAATCTTCGCAATATTTCCAATGCCTTGCGAAACGTAGAAATTGTTTGCGGAGATTATACACTTTCCCAATCGTTTATTGACCAAAATACTTTTGTATACATCGATCCTCCATACAGACCGATTTCCGCAACTTCGGGTTTTACCTCATACAACACAGATATTTTTGACGATAACGAACAGATACGCTTAGCACAATATATCAAACTCCTTGATAAAATAGGTGCCAAAGTTGTTTTAAGCAATTCCGACCCTAAAAATGTAAATCCAGACGATATGTTTTTTGATGATTTATATAAATCTTTCAAAATTCATAGAGTTGAAGCAACACGCGCAATCAATAGTAAAGCAGACAAACGCGGTAAAATAAGCGAATTGCTTATATGTAATTAAAACTAAAACCAAAGGAGGGTTCCATGATTAAAAATAAAAAAGGCGGGGGCAATACTCGTACAGGCTTAATTTTTGAGGGAAAAACAGATTTATCTATTTTTTTAAGACATCAACCACATTACGACGTGATTGATCACGACGTATTTTACGATGGGAATAAGGTCGCGGAAGTATATAAAAAATACAACTTTTATAATATTTTCCTTAAAAAACTAGGGATTGATTGGAGCAAATATATTTCAAAACGTCTTTTACCTGACGATAGTATCTTCGTTTTATTAAATAATACTCTTTTTATAATTGAATGTAAACATCAAGAGGTTTCGGGCTCTGTTGATGAAAAGTTGCAAACTTGCGATTTTAAGAAAAAACAATATA
>JAZUQM010000022.1:0-11355 GCA_045605705.1 Candidatus Scatosoma sp. | reverse complement strand
GCGGTAACGCCGCCACCACTTTTCCGTCTGATAAAACAATGGCGCTACCCTTGTCAATCGTAATTGTAAATTCGTCCGTATCCGCAAAAACAATTGGTCTTGCGCGCATCGAAAAGGCGCAGATAGGCGTCATCATAAATACGGGCACTTCAGGGGTCAAAATTGCCCCTCCCGCAGACAAGGAATAAGCGGTTGATCCCGTGGGGGTGCAAAGCAATAAGCCATCACCCGCAATCACGTCCTCTCCTTCCTTCGTCTTGACCTTTAACCGCAAAATCTGCGTAGAGGCGGTAGAAAGTAAGCTGTTATCCCTTTGAATTGCGATTTCATTTAACGCATAATACGTTTTTCCGTCGATTATGAATTGCAGAATGCTGCGTTTAACAATTTTGCACCCGTCGTTTTCAAGCGCGGAAAGTAATTCTCTAACCTTTTCTCGTTCGTCTTTTTCGTATTCCGTAAGAAAACCCAGAGTCCCGTAATTGATGCCGATAATTTTGATCCCCTTCTGCGCAGCAGGTACGGCTGCGTGTAAAATGGCACCGTCTCCACCGAGCACAATAAGGACTTCTACGCCTTCCACCTCGTCATAGGAAGAAAAAGAGCAGGTTTCATGTCCCAATTCTTGCAAAAAAAAGAGAATATCCTCCATTGTTTGCATGCTTTTCAGTTGTTGAATGTTTCCCAATACACCGATTTTCATTGTATACTCCGTGCGTTTTCCTTGGTGAAAATTTTAACCTCTTCTACAATTTGTTTTACCGTCTTTGCGCCCTCAAACGACGGTTTGCAATGCAAAATATACTCGATATTCTTTCCTTTTCTTACAGGCGCATTGATGATTGCATGTGGATATAAGCCGTTTTCAGTTAAATAGCCGAGTACTTTATCCACAATCTCCGCATGGGCGGACGGCGCAACGATACCGCTCTTGCCAATATGCTTTTTTTCGCATTCGAATTGCGGCTTTATTAATACAAGCGCGCTGCCATCTTCGCTCAAAATCTCCTTAATGACCGGAAAAATAAGTCGCAAGGATATAAAACTCACGTCCGTTACCACGCCGTCGAGATTTTCGGGAAAATCTCGTTTAGTCAAATACCGCGCGTTGGTGTTTTCCATTTGCACGATACGTTTATCGCCTAAAAGACTTTCATGCAATAAACTTTCGCCTACGTCAACGGTATAAACGCGTTTTGCACCGTTTTGCAAAAGACAATCGGTAAAACCGCCCGTACTAGCGCCTATATCAACAAAAACTTTATTTTTTACCTCTACCCCAAACTTTGTGATTGCTCTATGCAGCTTGTATCCGCCGTTGGAAACAAAGGATACTTCAGCTTGCACAAACGTGATCACGTCTTCCTCTTTTATCTCGGATTTAGGCTTTACCGCCTTTCCGTTGACGAGAACAAGCCCTTTTTCTATTGCCTCTGCAGCTTTCGTACGAGAACCGAATTTTTCCGCGAAAAACTTATCTGCCCTCATAATAGCTTGCCTTTGATATAATTTTCGATTTCTTTACAATTTACACCGTATTCGGCTTGCAAAGAAGCAATCGAGCCCTGCGGGATAAACTCGTCGCGATAGGCAAAATTTTTAATATTTGCCCCCTCTCTATACGCGCAAACCATAGCGCCGAAGCCGCCTAAAAGCACGTTATCCTCAAGGGTAACGACGTATTCATTTTCAAGCTTACTTAATAAATCTTTATCCATAGGCTTAACGAAGCGGGCGTTCACCACGCTGAAGTCAAGCCCCTCTTTTTGTAAATTTTTGAGCGCTTTCATTGCAATAATCAAACAGCGTTCTCCCGTCGCTAAAACGGTGAGCTTCTTGTCTTTGGATTTATGCAAATATTCCCACTTACCCACTTGAATAGGTTCGTCAGTATCTCCAAAAAGCACATTCCCTGCCCTTGGATAACGAATAGCAAGCGGATGGGGATAACTCGCGCTCCATTTTAACATTTTTGCAAATTCATCCGTATCTTTAGGGCTTGCAATCGTTAAATTAGGAATTAAAGATAGATAAGATAAATCAAATACACCCTGATGCGTTTCCCCGTCTGCGCCTGAAATTCCCGCGCGATCGATCGCAAAGGTAACGGGTAAATCTTGCGCGCAAACGTCGTGGATAACTTCATCGAACGCGCGCTGTAAGAAGGTCGAATAAATCGCATAGTAGGGCTTTAACCCTCCTGCTGCCATTGACGCGCAAAGCACGGCTGCATTTTCCTCGCAAATACCTACGTCAAAGGCTCGTTCAGGATAATTTTGGAAGAACTCGGTTAATCCTAACGCCTCTTTCATGGCTGCGGAAACAACGGTGATTTTATTGTTTTCTTTTGCCAAAGCGCAAAGCGTTTCGCCTAAAACTTCGCTGTATTCCTTTTGCTTTGCCGAACCTACGGGCGGTACGCCGTGGGTAGTCGTGGGATCTTCTTCGCTAAATTCGTAGCCCTTCCCCTTTTTAGTTGTGATATGCAAGAGTACAGAGCCGTTTTCAAGCGCTTGTTTTGCTTTGGATACCGCATCTAGCATTTCCTCAAGGTCGTTTCCATTTTTAACTCCCATGTAGGTTAACCCGAAGCTTTCCAAAAGGCGGATATTTTCCGCTTTATCATTTATCTTAATTTGAGAAAGAATATCGTACATCCCGCCTACGGTAGGAGAAATAGACATGCCGTTATCGTTGAGGACGATCAAAATTTTCGTGTTCAATATTTTTAAGCTGCTAAGCGCCTCGTATACAAGTCCATTATTAAAGGATCCGTCGCCTATATAGGCAATTACGGCATTGTTTTCTTTCAATAAATCGCGCGCTTTGGCAAGCCCTATCGCAGCAGAAACAGACGTGCCTGCGTGCCCCGTATCATAGCAATCGTAAGGGCTTTCTTTGCGTTTGGGAAAGCCTGAAATTCCGCCGGCTTGACGAAGTGTGGAGAACTTGTCCGCTCTGCCGCTTAAAAGCTTATAAGCATAACATTGATGTCCTACGTCGAATATAATTTTATCCTTGGGAAAATCAAAAGTATAAAAGAGCGCTACAGTGGATTCCACTGCGCCAAGATTAGAGGCAAGATGCCCGCCGTTACAAGTTACCGTATCGTATATCGTGCTTCTCAGCTCGTCGCAAAGGACGTTAAGCTCCTCTTTTGTACACTTTTTTAATTGTTCGGGTCGTAAGTTTTCCAACATACCCATTCATCCTTTTAGTTATTCCGCTCCAATACTTTATCCACAAGCTCATGTAAAAAAGCGGTATCGCCATCGATACTTTCCAAAATTAAATGACAATCCTTCGCACACATATCCGCGCGTATTTTTGCGCCCTCTAAACCGTACAAACGTACGCAGGTGAGCTTATTTTTATCTGCGTCTTTGCCAACTTTCTTTCCCATGGCGTTGAAATCACCGGTTACGTCTAGGATATCGTCCGTCATTTGGAAGAGTTTTCCTAATAGTTTGCCAAATTGTTCAAAAGCTAAAAATCCCCTTCCGCCGCTTAACAAGCTTGCCATAACGACAGGCGCAAGCAAAAGCTTTCCCGTCTTATGCTCGTAAATATACAAAAGCTCCTCTTCGGAAATCTCTCCTGGTTGCTCGGAAAAGTACATATCCGCGGACTGTCCCGCAATCATACCGTAAATGCCGGCGCATTCGTTTAAGAATTTCGCGGTTAAGGCATAGCTTTCCCCTTTCATGCTTTCTTGAATACAAATGGAATATGCCTCGTTTAACAGTCCGTCCCCTGCTAAAATCGCGTTTGCCTCACCAAACTTCTTATGGCTGGTGGGTTTTCCTCGCCTAAAATCATCGTTATCCATGGCGGGCAAATCGTCGTGGATAAGAGAATAGGTATGAATCATTTCCAGTGCTAATGCAAACGGAAGGACTTTTTCTTCTTCTACCCCAAGGACCTCTGCACAGGCAAGCGCAAGCACGGGGCGAATACGCTTTCCGCCGCTTAGAAGACTGTAACGCATGCTGTCCCCTAAAATAGGAGGCTTGGTTTGTAATTTTTCCATATAATTTTGAGCGTATTTTTCAAAAGTATTGACAAACCGCTCGTAGTGAAGATGATAATCGTTCAATCTCTTCCACCTCTTATCTGCTTTGAAATCTCAAAAATGTATTGTACATAAGCATGGTAATCGTCATGGGTCCAACGCCACCTGGTACGGGGGTGATATACGAAGTCTTGTTCTTAACGTGTTCAAAATCCACGTCCCCGCAAACCTTACCTTCGGGGGTACGGTTAATACCAACGTCAATGACAATCGCCCCGTCTTTTACCATGTCTTCGGTAACAAATCCAGCTTTCCCTACTGCGGAAATGAGGATGTCCGCACGTAAACAATGCTCTTTTATGTTGTTCGTCTTGCTATGACAAACGGTTACGGTTGCATTTGCATTTAACAAAAGCATAGCCATAGGCTTTCCAACCGTTTCGCTTCTGCCGAGAATAACAGCATGCTTGCCGGCAAGGTCAATTCCCTCCCGTTTAAGGAGCGCCATAACTCCAAGTGGAGTGCAAGCCGCGACTTGCGCGTTATTTTGCACTAAGAGCCCTAAATTTTGCGCCGAAAAGCCGTCTACGTCCTTTTCAAAGGGAATATGCGCTGCTGCAGCTTCGCCGTCCAAATGTTTAGGCAAAGGCATTTGCAATAAAATTCCGTGCACCTCGGGATTTTTCCCAAGCTCGTCAAGCAAACCTTCTACCTGCTCTTGCGACGCGGATTCGGGAAGTTCGTAGGAATAAGAACGAATACCGATTTCTCCGCAAGCCTTAATTTTATTGCGCACGTAGATTCGCGAAGCGGGATCTTCCCCCACGATAACCACGGCGAGCCCGGGTTTTTCTTCACAAGCCTCGATTTTTTCTTTCAATTCAGCGCGGAGCTGCGCCGCTATCCCTTTTCCGTCGATAATCTTCATACGTATCTCCAAGCCGTTATTTATTGATAACGCCCGCTAAAACACCGTTCACGAAATCTGCGCTGGTATCGGTGGAATATTTGCGCGCAAGACCTGCTGCTTCCGAAACAGAAACAACAGGCGGTATATCGTCAAAGTATTTAATTTCCGCCATTGCGATAAGCAAAATGCTCTTATCGGTAGGATTGATGCGGTCCGCTCTATAATGGTGGCAAGCGTCCTCGATGCCCTGAATAAGCTCGTCGTAATGTTCCTCTACAGTTGCCACGAGGTCAGCTGCAAAAAGCAAATCATCCTCTTCCAAGGCGAACTGCTTATATATTTTCTTCTTCAGTTTATCCAAAAAATCCGTGTTAAATTGACGCGCAAAAATGATATTGAGCGCCGCTTCTCTTGCTGCGTTTCTCATACTCTTTCTCCGTAAAATAACAACGAAAACCCTTCGAATTCGAAGGGATTTCGCGTTTTAGTTTTCGTTGTTGTTTTCCTTTGCGGGTTCTTCCGCTTTCGGCGCTTCCGGCTCGCAGAAAACGACGTCGAGGATATGCACGTCAACCTTTGCCACTTTATAGTGAGTCATGTTTTCCACACTTTGTTTTACCGATTGTTGAATACGGTAAGCAAGCTCCGGTACGTTGTAGCCGTATTTAACGACTACGGAAACGTCCGCGTATACGCCGTCCTTTTCAATGTAAAGGGAAATCCCCCCTTTCTTGTTTTGCTCGTCAGGCATTGTGCCTTCAACCTCGGCAACCGCAAGGGCTACGATATTGCGAACGATGCCAACGTTATAAACCGTTTTACCATTTTGATTATGACTTGTGTTAAATCTAAAATTGGACATTCGAAAAAATCTCCTTATAATATGTAGCACTATTATAACATATTATTTTGATTTTTTCTACTGTTTTGAAGATATTTTCTCCGCTTTTTTTCAGCTTTCCGCATAAACGGGCATTATGATGACGTTTCCAGATACGATTCCCGTCTCATTTTTCATCATGCTGTAAATGGAAAGCGCGGTATCGTAGTTTAATTCAGCCGAGTTGATAAACACGTTTACGTTGTCGGAATCCGAAGAGACGGAGACCACTGCATCGGAAAAACCAAGCGATTTTACCATATTTTCAAGCACAAGCTCCTTCTCCATAGCCGCTACGATTTCCATCTTCATTTCCGTAGCCTCTTCATACTTTTCATCCCCTACTTCGTATAATGCGATTACACTGTCCAATTGCACCAGCTCCTCATTTCGCGTCGTTGTGCGCTCGGATCTGTAGGTCGTAAAATAATTTGCCGCCGTAACCCCGCTTTGTGCAGACGCTACCGTGCTAGAGTTGGCAAACACGAAGTTGAATACGGCGGTAGCCGCAAGCAACAGCACCAAGGACGACATGAGGATAACTTTCTTTTTGTTTGACATAATTTATCTCCTTTTTACTCTTTTTTCAAATACACCTTGACCGCTTTTTCCTCCGTTCCCAGTGCCGCGGCAACTGCACTGCGGATATTCATCACCACCCGCAAGTCGTTTGCGCCTTCGCAGACGACAACGACGTTTTTCTCCCCGTTTTCCGATTCGTAGACGATTACGTTTGCCTCGCCTACGCCGTCAATTTCCTCTAACAGGCGCATGACCTTAATTTCCGTTTCCGTCGCGCTAACCAGCCCGGTTTCTTGCGTTTCTCCCTTTTGAAATATTTGCCAGGCAGAAAGAACAAGCGCGAATAATAGGGAAAAAACAAGCAGCAAGTCCTTTGTTTTTCCGTCTATTTTAGAAAATATACTTTTCCTTTCTTTACTCAATTAGCACCTCGCTGCAATAGTTTTTCATCAGGTATTCGCTCATATTTTTTACAATCTCCCCGTTTGCTTTTTCGTACGTATACACTTCGATACGCGTAATTTTTATCTTACCGTCTTCAAGCTCCCATTTCAAGCTGACATCGGTTTCTAAGCCGTACCGCTGAAATAGTTCTTTCACAAGCGCTTCTTGTGATTGCATAACTCTCATTTCACTGTAATACTGTATGAACTCCTCTTGCCCTTCTATGACAGATTGTGAAAAAATCGTTTGGGATTTTTTGTCGTAGCCTAAGCCAAAAGCGCCATTGCGAAGAAAAGTAAGCACGGGCGCAACAATAGCCAATACGCATGCAATTCGCGCGATTGCCTTGATAAGCCCCGATGTTTTTCCCTCGGGCATGACGGCCGTGATTAAGGAGGAAAAAACCACCGTGCCGATGACGCTCAATAAATATCCGCTCAAAACAACGCCTCCGACGAACAAACCATAAGCATAATGGATAAAAAATACAAAAAAGCCGTAAATAGCAATCCCGCCGTGCAATAATGTAAGTTTTCTGCCGTTTCTCCTAAAAAATCGGAAATTTTTCCACCACCGAACGGTTGGGTTATCGCCGCGGTTAACCGTAAAAGTAGATTCACGCAAATCAACAAAATCATAGGTTCGAAAATTACGGCAAGCATTAAGAAAACGCTCATGCTTCCCAAGGAGTTTTTAATAAGTACGCTACCTGCTACCGCCAAATCAAAACCGCCGGATAAAAATCCGCCGACGATAGGAATTCCATTGCCTATAGCGTATTTTGCCGTTCTTCGTACGATGCCGTCGTAATTCGCCGCCGTTATCCCCTGCAGTGTGAAAAAAATGCCGAATACTGATATGCAAACCCCGATAATCCATTTGTTGATACTCTTAAAGAAGGCGGTAAACTTATTAATTTTTAAGTCTTTTGTAAAATTACCCGCCAACGAGAATAAAACGGTTGCGATTGTAATAGGAAAAACAACGGAATGAATTACCGATACGATGTTTGTTGCAAAAAAGCCTACCGCCGGTTGACAAACCGCCGCGGAAAGCGTGCCACCACTCGCGGCCATGAGCGTAAGCATTAGTGGAAATACAATCTGCATTTGTCTTTGCATGGACGAAACACATTTCATTGATAGCTTGAAACACTCCGTTAATACGGACATTAAAGGAATTAAAGCTGCTGCGTACGTAATTAAAAAAATCATTTCAGTGGAAGTACGCGCCGTAGACCCGCTTTTTAAGGTTGAAATTAATCCAGAAAGCAGGGTGATTGCTGCAATACAGGCAAAGGCAGGCATAATTTCCCGTACTTTAGCAAATAAAACAGTAAAAATTTGTTTGAATATTCCCCCATAATCCATCGACCCCGTTTTGATATATTCCATAAGTCGTTCAACAACACTTTTATCCGAAAATCCATTTAGGCTATCCAGATATTCTTGAAGTTTCTGTAAATCCAAATTTTCAATTTGTTCTTTTACGGTATCATTTAACGTGTCTTCGTTATTATCTTCCGCATGAACAAAGTAGACGTCGAAAGAAAATAGACTGCATAAACTTATAATCAGCATAACGAAAAAGAGGCATCTTTTTTTCATACAAATCGTAAAAAACCTTGCACGAGCATAAGCAAATTTTCTATTACGGGCAAGGATAGCGCAACGATTGCGATTTTCCCGCCCAGCACAACCTTATCGGCAATTGCACCACTCCCAAAGTCCGTAAGTATGCCCGCTCCAAATTCCGTCAAATACCCTACGCCAACAATTTTAAGTAAGGTTTTAAGCAAGCCGTTTTCCATTCCTGTTGTGCGCGCAAGCGTTTGAAAAACCGCAAGTGTTTTTTCTAGTGAATCAGCCATAAAAAGCAATATGACGATGATTCCCGTAACCGTTACGGCAAAAGACAATTCCGGCTTTGTACCTCTTAAAAGCAACGCGGCGATTGCCGTTACGAACGCAACGCCGATAATTTTGAAAATCTCCGTCATTTCCACCCCTACGTTAACTCGAATATCCGTTTGATTTCTTGAAATAAATCTCCTACCATTCCAACAACTACCCCAAGCACGATTACAAGCCCCACAATACTAACCAAAGTGGCTATATCGTCCCTATCGGATTTTTTAAGGATTTGGCAAATGACTGTAATGATAATCCCGATTGCAGCCATTTTGAATAAAATTGTAATATCCACTCCCTTGTTATTCTCCTATTTATATGATTAGTATCAAAATTAAAAGACCGCATAAAAAACCAATTTTTATGTATAAATCTCCATATCTCTTACCGTCCTCCGTTACTTTAGCCGTATGCGAAGAGATGGTCTCTTTAAGTGATGAAAAATATCCTTTTTGTGAAAAACTATCCCCTCGCCCAAGCATTAAAAAGTAATCTGTTATTAGCGTTTTTTCTTCTTTTGATAGGAAGTTATAATCGGGAAAGTTGAAGTCTGCCCCTTCTTCAATTCCTAGAAAAAACTCCTGTAAAAGAGCATTAAATTCCCCATAATAGACGTAGCTTGACGCAAATTCCCGTATTGGACGGCGACGGTAGGCAAGTTCGCTTAGATATCGATCGTTAAATGTGCAAAGCTGTATAAAAAAATCTTTTCTTTGTCTATATTTTTTAGATAGCAGATACCCGATAAAGCTAGTTAGCGCTACGATAGCTACGCCCAAACAAAATTTAATCATCATAACGCTATTTCCTTGCCATTTTCATCATAAATGGCCTTAATTATACCCAACCCCTCGTTATCAAGCAGGATAAAACGCTCAAATAAGCCTAAAAATGGCGGTTTTACCTTATCAATCGAAGAGAAATGCGCGGATGCAAGCACACAAATCCCGGCATAAACGGCCTTTATAAGCGCCTCGCAGTCTTGAGCGGAAAGCTCGTCCGTAATGATGATTTCAGGGCGCATAGCCCGTATTCCCGCTTCAAAAGCCGTTGCTTTATCACTAAATTTAACAACGTCGCAGGTTGCGCCTAGCTTTCCCGCTGAAATCTCTCCGCGCTCATCACATATTAAGACGTTTTTACGCGTTTTCTCACTGATTATTCGTCCTAGATCTCGCAATATTGTTGTTTTGCCCAGTCCTGGGGGCGACATAATCAATACGCTACGTACTTTGTCAGACATACAATATCGGTAAATTTCTTCTCCGCAACCCAAAATTTCATGTGGAACGCGTATGCAAAGCGAAGTAAAGTTACGCAAAGCCAGCGGTTGCCCCTTTTCAAATACGTATTCTCCCGCAATCCCTATTCGTTCCCCATATTTCGCGGTAATAAATCCCTTTTTTAGCTGTTCCTCTACGGAATATACAGAATATTCGCCTGCTTTGTATACGCAATCAGCGATATCTTCAAGATCACATACTAAGGCCTTATGCAGATGTTCAGTCCTTCCTTTTGCACCGAGATAATCGTATTTTCCCTTAAAATTGACTGTTACAGGTTGATTTGCGCGCATTCGTATTTCATATAAATAGTTAATATTTAGATATGCCAAGCTTTCTTTTAGGTTTTGCGGTAAGAATTCTAACATTTATTATAATATATGTCCAAGCCCCGCAGTATAGAACAAAAAACTCCCCAAAACGGGGAGTTTGCACAAAAAAAACTGCCTTTAATTTCTTAAAAGCAGTTTTTATATTTAGAATTTTGTCGGTCTAAAACAATCAGGAGTTCTTGTTAAGAAGATCTGCAATCGATACGCCGCCCAAACCTTCTTCTTTCCATTCGGTAACTTCTTCGTCAGCCTTAGGAGCTCTAGGTTTTCTAACCTTTTCCTTGCCCTCGCCGTCTTCAGCCTTGGCTTTAGGTTTTCTTTCCAAGTTTTCAGGCTTAGGTTCAAGCGCTTTGATGGAAAGAGTCATCTTCTTTTCTGCACAATCCAGCTTCAAGATCTTTGCGTCGATTTCTTGACCGATTGCAAGCGCCGTCGTGGGATTTTCAAGGAATTCGTGAGAAATTTGAGAAACGTGTACCAAACCGTCGATACCCTTTTCAACTTCTACAAATGCGCCGAAAGGTACGATTCTTACTACTTTACCGTGAATAACGTCGCCCTCTGCGTATTTTTCAGCAGCCAAATCCCAAGGCTGCGCCTGAAGCTGTTTATAGCCGATGGAAACCTTTTTAGATTCCTCATCAATTTTAAGCACCTTAAATTGATATTTTTGACCAATTTCGAGAACGTCGGAAACCGCTTTGACGCCCGTCCAGGAAAGGTCGGAAATGTGTGCAAGGCAATCGAAACCGTTTACGGATACGAAAGCACCGAAAGAAGTAACCCTTTCAACCTTACCCTCTACTACGTCGTCAACGTGGATAGATGCAAAGAATTCAGCTTCTTTTGCCGCTTTAGCTGCGTCTTTAGCAGCCTTTTCTTCTTCAAGGATAACGCGCTGAGACGCGATAATTTCCTTTCTTCTTTCCGTCTTAATTTCAATAACTCTCAAACGAAGCTTTTTGCCTACGTATTTATCGAGCTCCTTCACGTAACCCATGCGGATTTCGCGAGCGGGAACGAATACAGTATAAGAACCGAGCTCCGAGGTCAAACCGCCCT
>JAZUQM010000021.1:0-2751 GCA_045605705.1 Candidatus Scatosoma sp. | reverse complement strand
GCCGTCGTAAGCCCTCGAACCTCGTGTTGTCGATACACAATCATACCTGCCCCCAAAAAACCGACGCCAGATACGATTTGCGCCGCAACGCGCGCAGAATCAGCCTCGCTACCGAATGCGTTTTGAGACACAATCATCATCAATGCCGAACCGACACACACGATTGTATGCGTACGAATCCCCGCTTCCTTAAAACGCAGCTTTCGCTCAAAGCCTATTGCAAAGCCTAATAATACGGCTAAAAGTAAATCGGGTAAAATCCCCAATTCTTCGATAATTTGTTTAATCATTACCATTTCACCTCTTACACGCTTATATTATATCTTATATTTTCACATTTGTCAAGATGCATTTTTTTGCACCTATAAAAAAGATTCAAAGAATAAAATTTTTTTTGAAAATACCCCCTTTTTCGGCTTGACTTTTGCTGAAATTTTCACTATAATGTCATAGTACCATGAATAAACGCTGCTATGGCTCAGTCGGTAGAGCGCGTCCTTGGTAAGGACGAGGTCGGCGGTTCAAATCCGCCTAGCAGCTCCATCAACAAGGAACACCCCGATGTCGGGGTGTTCCTTGTTTTTATTTATCTTTATTTTTTCTAATAGAAAGATTAAATATAATCGCAATTAAAACGGCAATTAAAGCCATTGCTGTTAGTAGTATAAACACGGATTTCCAACCCCAAAAATCAGCAAATACACCAAGCCCGTACGCACTTATCGTACTGCCGGCATAACAAAATCCGTCTAAAACTCCCGCAAGCAAGCCCGAATTCATTTGCCCACGCAAATATAATGGTGCGCATGCCGTTACAACGTTATTCATCCCTGACATAAAGCAATACACCAACGCAAAGAAAATCAACATCGGCAACCAAGTATCCAACTCAAAGGAAAATAAAACCCCGAATAAACAAAGCAGTGCACATGCATATAGCACACCTGAAATCCCCACGAAGCCGTTCATCTTCTTTTTTAATTGGGATACAAGTACAATTCCGCCAAACCCAACAATAGGTAAGGTTAAAGTAAGAATTATCGAAAAGCTATCGTCAAAGCCGTACTGTTTTTTCAAAATTGAAGGAACCCATGTCAACAAACCATCTTTAATCAAGTTACAAACCACAGCAAAAAAGGCAAGCACAATTAAACTCCACCGCAGCCCTTTATTTCCTTGTACGGTTTCATCTTGCCCTACCAGTATGGTTTCTTCACTTTTTTTGCTTACGACACGGTCATAACTCGTTACCCAAACAATCCCTACCGTTGCAATCACAACTGCAGCGACTAGAAAGGTAACCTTCCAATATTTGAAAAACGCGCATAATGCTGACAGCCCATAGGCGATAAAGGAACCAAATACCACTGTTGTGCCCATCACTAAAATCGCTGTGCGTAAACGTTTAGTTTCCAAATTCTCGCTTAAAGTAAGTATCAAACTACACCAAAACGTAGATAATGCCGCGCCGTTTAACAACCACAAGTATTTATAAAAGACAAAATCAGCACCGAAAAACACCAATAAATTAACACCTGCGGAAAGCAATGCGGCTCCGAATAAAACGAATTTTTTATTGAAACGCTTACAAAGCAACCCGCAAACAACCTGACCTATTCCGTAGGCGAAAAAGAAACAGGTTGTTACAAGTCCTGTTTGGGAGTAATCTTCAATAGAAAATGCGCTTGCAATAACAGTGATGTTTGCATTATAACTGTACCTTGCCACGTATGAGGCTACGTACATAAGCCAACATAAAAAAATTAAAAATGTTTGACTGCTCGTCTTTTGTGTATCCTTATTTTTAAGCATTATATTTTCTCTCTACACCTGCTTTTGTTTGCCTAGGCAACGCTTACCAAAAAATATGCAGGACGAATAAAAAGAACGGTTAATATGGCGATGAAACATAAGCCTCTAGCCAAAACCATAGTAACCGTCCTAATTATTTTATTTTGCGTATTCAACCCCGCGGAATTCGCGGATAACGTTGACTTTAATTTGACCGGGATATTCGAGCTCCGCCTCAATCTTCTTCGCAATATCCTTTGCAAGGAAGAGTGCCTGCGCATCGTCCACCTGTTCGGGCTTCACGATTACACGCACCTCTCTACCCGCTTGGATAGCGTAGCTCTTTTCGACACCATTAAAATTGGAGGCAATCGCTTCGAGCTTTTCCAGACGCTTAACGTAATTCGTACCCGTTTCTCTTCTCGCACCAGGACGAGCACCCGAAATCGCGTCCGCTGCCTGAATCAAAACAGCTTCGATTGTCTTAGGTTCTACGTCGCCATGGTGCGCCATAATCGCATTAACAATGTTCGCGTTTTCTTTGTACTTCTTCGCTAAATCCGCGCCGATTTGAATATGCGTGCCTTCCTGTTCTTGGTCAACAGCCTTACCAATATCGTGTAAAAGCCCCGCGCGCTTTGCGAAGTTTACGTCCAATCCAAGCTCTGCCGCCATTTGACCTGCAAGCATAGACACTTCTACCGAGTGCTTATATACGTTTTGTCCGTAGCTCGTTCTAAACTTCAAACGGCCAATCAGCTTGATAAGCTCTGGATGCAACCCGAAGATACCAGCTTCGAATACGGCAGCCTCGCCAGCTTCTTTGATTTGCTGGTCCATTTCGCGGCTAACTTTTTCCACCGTTTCTTCAATGCGGGCGGGATGAATTCGACCGTCATTGATGAGTTTTTCAAGCGACAACCTTGCAATTTCGCGTCTTACAGGGTCAAATCCCGAAAG
>JAZUQM010000020.1:0-4800 GCA_045605705.1 Candidatus Scatosoma sp. | reverse complement strand
CCAAAGCCACCTAAACGATAAGGTGCTCTTCCGTCATGGGATGCGCAACGCTGCCCACGTCTATCTGCACCGTCTTGCACTTTTTGGAAACCAACGGCACGTGCTTTTCCTGCGCCGCATCCGTCGTGTTTGCTACCAGCTCTTTCCAGCCCTCTAATTTGAGTTCTTCTTTGCTAATAACCGTCTTGCCGCATTTTTCACATTGATAAACTTTTAACATCTTTTTACTCCTTATTGAGATTTAGTCTTGTTTAGAGTATAACATATTCTAACAATCTTGTCAACAGTTTACGCAAAATTTTCCAAAAAAATTACGAATGTTTATAGATTAATTCTTCCAGATACTCACAGGCTTGTTTCAGCTCCGCAGGGCGGTCATAATCTTTTTGATAGACCTCGATAATCAGCGCGCCGTCAAAGCCGACGTCCTTAAGCCTTTTTAGCAGGGTATCGAAATCGAAGTTCCCTTTCCCGGGCAGGCACATACCCTTTTCGCCAAAGTCGGAAAGGTGGGCATATTTAAGTTTTTCGCCCATATCCTCGATATATTCCTCATAGGGAAAACCCGAAATACGGGCTTGCTTAATATCCAGCACCCCGCCAAGGTCGGGAATTTCATCCGCCAATTTTTCAAATACGCCGGGACGGTTGTAGGTCGACCATTCGACGTTTTCCAAGCACAGCTTAACCCCTCTTGCCTTGCAATAGGCGGTGAGCTCGGCAAAGCCCTCTATCATGCGGGGGAAATCGTCGTTTTTGCCTGAATGGGTGGAGCGTTTTACGCGCGAAGTGCCGTGAAAGGTATAATAGGGCGCGCTAAGCGCGTTTGCGCTTTCCAGCACCTTATCCAAAAGCGAATACGCGTCCGCTTTTACACGCGGGTGAGCGTTGAAAAGCTGTGGCTCGAACTGCGTGTTCAAATCGTGCACGGAGTTGACGTCCAAGCTCCCCTTGCGCTCTTTCAAAAGGTCGGCAAACGGATAGCCGTATTCGGAGAACGAGGTCAAAAACACCTCTACTGTCTTAATCCCTAAGCCTTGCAAAAGGGGTAAGGCGTCCTCGTTGTTTTTCCGCGTAAACAAAGACGCGGTAGATACGCCTGCTTTCATATTACTTTATATTACTTTATATCAATCTATATAATATACGCGGTTTTCTTTTCTGGGTTTCTTATCAGGGTCGATATCGGCATAACCGACGATACAGTTGCCTATCCCCTCATAATCCCCCTCGATACCGAGCTTTTGCAAAATGGCTTTACCTTCGGGCATGTTAAAGGTTTCCTTTGCGCGGTGAATCCAGCATGCGCCAAGCCCCAAGGCGTGCGCCGCCAAAAGCATGTTTTCCATAACCAACGAGCCGTCGTAAAGATAGGTAGGTACACTCTTATCCGCAAGCACGACAAGCACTGTCGGTGCGCCGTAGAAAGGGTCTGCGCGGAAAAACGGGTCCTTGCCTGCGTTGAGTTTGGAGAGTTCATCTCGTACCTGCTTATCGCTAACCGCAATAATAATGGGAGCTTGCTTGTTCAAGCCCGAGGGCGCGCATAAGCCTGCCTCTATGATTTTGTCAAGCAAATCCTTAGGCACGGGGTCGCATTTATACTTTTTCACACTCTTGCGCGTGTAAATGGCTTGCAAAGTATCCATAGTTTACTCCTGTAACCTGACGAGAGTCGAGCTCGTAAGCCTTAAAAGTTTATTTTTCGCATCTTCCGTCAAATGCGTTCTTGTAGTATGTCGATACAACTGCGCCCACCTTCGCCAAAATCTGCTGAAAAATATTCCTTTTAAGGTGCTGCGCAGTTTTTACGCGCAAAAAATGAGATGTAGACAAGGCGGACTTCGCAGGCAAACCTAACGGTTTGTCAAGAAGTTCAACGAAGTATCCAGCCATTTTTTGCCGTTAAAACCTTTCGAGTTCGGCTCTCGTCAGGTTATAATTTAAATCTTTTTCCTGCCAAGCTTCTAACACCTCGTACATTTCCTTGCCGAGCGCTTTTGCGCCTGCCAAATCGTGGTCGAGGTAGTTTCCGCATTCCTCTTTCTTGTTCCCGGGGATTTCGCCCTCAAAATCGCGGGCAAAACGCATACTTTCCTTTACCAACTCGATTGCCTGCGCGGGGGCAAGCGTATCGCGTGCGAGAAAGTAAAACCCCGTACGACAGCCCATAGGCCCTACGTAAAGCACCTTATCCCCATGCTCGCTGTTGCGCGCGTAGGTGGCAAACAAATGCTCCAAGGTATGCGCCGCGCTCATGCAAAGATACTCCCCGCCGTTGGGCTTTTTCATGCGAATATCGTAGGTGATAACGTCCCCGTCTATGCGGGAAATATACATACCCTTTTCCAAGGTATCGTGATTGACCGTAAAGCTTGCAATCCTTTTCATACATTCTCCTTTATCTGCCGAAATATTCGGCAAATACCGAGGGCAGTGGCGCGTTGAACGCAGTCATCTCCTTTGTAATCGGGTGAATAAATTCCAACTTCGAGGCATGCAAGCCAAGCCGTCCAAGCGGGTTTTTCACTTGCGTGCCGTCGATTTTTCTACCGTACTTATCGTCGCCGACGACAGGCGCGCCAAGCGCCTGCATCTGCGCACGGATTTGGTTTTTCCTACCCGTATCAATACGCACGCGAAGCAGGGAATATTCCCCCATCTCTTTCATTACCTCATAGTGCGTGATTGCTTTTTGACCCGTCGGGTCGTTTGTAACGTACACGAGGTTGTTTTTATTTTCTTTCAAATACGCCGTTAAGGTGTCCTGCTTTTTCTCTAAAATTCCCTCTACCACGGCATAATATTCCCGCAAGGTTACCTGCTCGTTCCAGTGCATTTTTAACATGGAATGAAGCTTAATGTTTTTCGCGAACACCAGCACGCCCGAGGTTTCCTTGTCTATCCTATGCAGGATATACGGACGGCTGTTTTTGCCCGCCGATTGCATATACGAAAGCGCATAGCCGTAGGCGCATTCGGTATCCTTATCGCTTTCAACGGACAAAAGCCCCGCAGGCTTATTGACAGCGAGAAAATCCTCGTCCTCGTAGATAACGGAAATTTGCGGACGGGGCTTTTTCGCCACGGGCTTTGCCTTTGCCACAGGGCTTTCCTTCATGGGGCGTTTGGAGAGTTTCACCTCATCGTCTTTGGCTAAGGGAAAGTTATACTGTGTAACCACGCTCCCGTTGACGAGGACTTGTTTCCTAACGAGAAGTGCCTTGACATTGTTTCTCGAAGTGCCGCATTTACGGAGAAGAAACTCCAAAAGCTCATCGCTTTTATTCACCTTATAGATAGCGGTGTACACGGGCGCGCCGTTGACGCGCTCTGCGCTTTCAACTCGGCCATGCCCCTTACCTTTGGTTTTGTTTTTATCAAACGTCCTTTGCACAGCTTAAATCCTTATTGCAAAAAAATACCCTTTGCAACACCCATATCATAGGTATTGCCATTACCATATACATTTTCTTCGGGCATAGCAGTGCCGTTTGCTTGGTCTTGGCTGTCGTTATACCAACTTTCTTGTTCGGGTTTTTTCTCCTCTTTTACTTTCTTTCTCTTAAAGATTTTCTTAAAGATATTCATAATATCCCTCCTATTACTATTAGTATAGCACTTTCCATAGAAAAAGTCAATAGAAAAACGGCTTATCCGTTTTAGGATAAGCCGTCTTCACTTTCCGCTAATTAATTGCGGGGATTTTTGATGTTAGCCTGTGCTGCGGACAATCTTGCGATGGGAACGCGGTAAGGCGAGCAGGAAACGTAAGAAAGACCGATTTCGTGGCAGAACTCGATAGACGAAGGGTCGCCGCCGTGTTCACCGCAGATACCAAGGTGCATGTTGGGACGAACTGCTTTACCGCCGTCTACTGCAAGCTTCATGAGCTTACCAACACCCGTCGTATCCAATCTTGCGAAAGGATCGGATTCGTAAATCTTGTTTGCGTAGTATGCAGGCAAGAACTTACCAGCGTCATCACGGGAGAAGCCGAAGGTCATCTGCGTCAAGGCGTTGGTACCGAAGCAGAAGAATTCCGCTTCTTTTGCAAGCTCTTCAGCCGTCAAGCATGCACGGGGGATTTCGATCATCGTACCTACTTCATATTTAAGAGCAACACCGCTTGCTGCGATAACCTCTTCCGCCGTCTTAACAACGATGTCCTTAACGAATTTCAATTCCTTAGGTTCGCCGGTAAGAGGGATCATGATTTCGGGAACAAGGTTCCAATCGGGATGCTTTTTGATTACGTTGATAGCCGCTTTGATAACCGCCTTCGTCTGCATTACTGCAATTTCAGGATAGGTTACGGAAAGACGGCAACCACGGTGGCCCATCATGGGGTTGAATTCGTGAAGGCTTGCGATGATATCTTTGATTTCGCCAACCGTCTTGTTCTGTGCGTTTGCAAGAACTTCGATTTCATATTCGCTGGTGGGTACGAATTCGTGGAGAGGAGGATCGAGGAAACGAATGGTTACGGGGTAACCGCCAAGTGCCTCGAACAAGCCCTCGAAGTCTGCCTGTTGCATAGGTTCGATTTTAGCAAGCGCTCTTTCTCTTTCTTCTACCGTGTCGGAGCAAATCATTTCGCGGAACGCGCCGATTCTGCTAGGGTCGAAGAACATGTGTTCCGTACGGCAAAGGCCGATACCTTGCGCGCCGAATGCAACTGCCTGCTGCGCGTCAGCGGGGCTGTCCGCGTTGGTTCTAACGCCAAGCGCTTTGTATTTATCCGCAAGGTCCATGATACGGCCGAAGTAGCCGGAGTTGGGGTCTGCAGGAACGGTCTTG
>JAZUQM010000019.1:0-11111 GCA_045605705.1 Candidatus Scatosoma sp. | reverse complement strand
ATCAATCCCGCGACTGGAACCACGGTACGTTCGTTGGTACGATTATGTCCTCCGAAACGACCGCGGCTGCTACGGGCGCAGTCGGAGTACTTCGCCACGACCCCATGACAATGAAACCCTTCATGGGCTACTCGGGAGATCGCTACTTCCAGCACTGGATCGACATGGGTGCGAAAGTTCCTGCTGAAAAGCAACCCAAGATCTTCAACGTAAACTGGTTCCGTCAGGACGAAAACGGCAACTTCATGTGGCCCGGCTTCGGCGATAATATGCGTGTACTCGACTGGATTTTGGACCGTTGCGAAAACAAGGTAGAAGCGCAAGAAACGGCCATCGGCTACCTTCCTTACGCAAAGGATATCAACATCGAAAACTGCGATATCGACGCGGAAACGCTTGATAAGCTCCTCGTTGTTGACAAGGCTCGTTGGGCAGCAGAAGCGGAAGAAATTACCGCTTACTACGCAGAAAACTTCGGCGACAAGATGCCCAAGGAAATCATGGAAAACCTTGAAATCCTTAAAAAGAACTGCGCAAACTAATTGTAAACGCAAACCCCGCCTGTTCGCAGGCGGGGTTATTTTTATGTAAAAATAAAACGCGACCTTGATAGGTCGCGTTTTAATATTCATCTGTTAAGCCAAGCAAATAATCGGCGGACACTTCAAAAAATTTAGATAACTTTATCAAGGCGTTGTAATCAGGCAATCTGCCCGTGTTCAGCCAACCGCTAATAGTCGTTGCTGGTATATCCGCGCCAAGTCCTAACTGACGTTGGTTCATACCTCTTTCTTCTAATAAACTCTGCAAAATTTCCTTAAACATACTCATATTTTATCAAAACATACCTAAAAAGGTATTGACAAACTCAAATGAGTATATTATAATCTACATAAGCAAAAAAAATACGACCTATCAAGGTCGTGTTTTAATATTCGTCCGTTAAGCCGAGCAGATAATCGGCGGACACTTCAAAAAATTTGCACAGTGCGATAATCATACCCGTGTTAAGGTCCAAAAACTCCGTTTCGTATTTGCTAATACTTTTTTGGGTTGTATTCAGTTCGTTTGCGAGCTGGGTTTGCGTTAATCCGCGTTCCATTCGCAACTCTTTGATGCGTTCTCCGTACATAATAGCTCCTTTTTAATTAAGATACTCCAAAGAAGCGTAAAAATAATTAACATACTCCAAAAGGTAGTATAGAATATAGTGTGTAAAAGAGGAGTAAAATATGTTCAAGAAAGAAGAATTATCCATAGACGAAATTTTTTATGCTATGCCAAAATTGCGTACTTATTTTAGGGATAGAGAATGGAAGATACGAAAATATGAAAAGAGGGAAAAGGTAGAAAGTGCGGTAGAAGAGTGGAGAAAGGAGAGAGAAATTTTATTAGAGGTGGTACAAGAAATAGATATAGAGGATTTGCGTACCCTTTATTGTTTACAAATGATTAAAAAGGCTGCTAGCGGTCATATTTTGAAAAAAATAAAAAAATTAACAAGTGAAATTAAGGATATTCTTGAAGAGTAAAAAACCCCGCCTGTTCGCAGGCGTGGTTTTTTATATATTGCAATTGCGTATTTCAACAAAACAGTGAAAAATTCGGTAAAAAAATTGAAAAATTCCCAAAATAGCAAAAAAAATCCGCGTGTAATTGTTGACACAAAAACATTTTGTATATTATAATAATATAGGAAAAGAGAGGTGGATTATGTACAAGATAACACAGCTGTTTGACTTAAATCATACGCTTGCAAGGGATTACCTGCAAGGCTTTACCTATCCATGGGAGGCTTTGGCGGGGATAAAGGATTTTATCCTGCAAACGGGTGAGGCTTTAGATAAAGAAGAGTATATCGAAATTGCCCCCAAGGTTTGGGCGCATAAAAGCGCGAAAATCGCGTCTACCGCTTGCATTAATCCGCCTTGTATTATCGGTGCAAACACCGAAGTGCGCCATTGCGCCTTTATCCGCGGCAGCGCGCTTATCGGCGAGGGCTGCGTTGTGGGCAACTCTGCAGAGCTGAAAAACGTTATTCTTTTCGACGGCGTGCAAACCCCGCATTATAACTACGTCGGGGATAGCATTTTAGGGTTCAAGTCGCACATGGGTGCCGGTTCTATCACTTCCAACGTCAAATCGGACAAAACGTCCGTGCGCGTAGACGGTGTGGATACGGGCATGAAAAAGATAGGCGCAATGCTTGGTGATTACGTGGAAATCGGCTGTAATAGCGTGCTCAATCCCGGTACGGTTATCGGCAGGGGGAGCCAGGTGTATCCGCTTTCTTGCGTGCGCGGTACGGTTGCGGAAAATTCCATTTATAAAAAGCAAGGCGAAATCGTAGAAAAGAGGATAACCAAGTGAGACCCAGTTGAACGCGATTGCAAATGGCAAACGGCGTTTATACTGCGTTAAAATCCTTGGAAATACGGCAGGTATTCCCTGCGGCTTTTGCCTATTTGAAATTGCTTCGCATCCATAAGCGATGCAATTTTGAGGTATTTTTGCGTAGCCAAACAAGACCAAATCAAATCAGGTTTTTGACGGCAGATTTTGTCTAATACTGCGTTAAAATCCTCGGCAAACCGTTTGGTTGACCTGCGGTTTTGCCTTGCCTGATCCAAAATCTGCTCGGCAAAAACTGCAAGGCATCTCAAAGCAAGTATTTTCCGGTAGATTTTGACGAAGGTGTGCGCGGTTGTATCGACATACTACAAGCACGCATTTGGCGAAAGATACCCAAAAGACTGCTTTGAGACTGGTTTAATTTGGTCTTGCTTGGCTAAGATAAGGCAGTTATATAAAAATATTACAACGAAGACGAGGAGGAAAGACCCAAAATGGCGCGCTTATGGACGTGTTCGACTGGGTCTCATTTGGTTAATTATATGGGTAAATATTTTGGAACGGACGGGTTTCGCGGTGAAGCGAACAACGTGTTAACGGCAGAACGCGCTTTTCAGGTCGGGCGGTTTTTAGGTTGGTATTTTACCGAATTAAAACGCCAAAGGGGCAGCAACGAAAGGGCGAGGGTAGTGCTCGGCAAAGACACCCGCCGTTCAAGTTATATGTTCGAGTATGCGCTTGTCGGGGGCTTGGTTGCTTCAGGGGCGGATGCGTATATGCTCCACGTTACCACTACGCCGTCGGTTGCATACGTGGTACGCTCGGAGGGATTTGACTGCGGGATTATGATTTCCGCCAGCCATAACCCGTTTTACGATAACGGCATTAAGCTGTTTAACGGGCAAGGCGAAAAGATGGACGAAGGGGTTATCGAGCTTGTGGAGGCATACCTCGACGGCAAGGTAACTGCATTTGGCGAGGAATACGAAGAGGTGCCTTACGCAAAGGGCGCCGACATCGGTAGAACGGTGGACTACGTTGCGGGAAGAAATCGCTACGTTGGGTATTTGATTTCGCTTGGTATCTATTCCTTTAAGGGGATTAAGGTAGGCTTGGACTGTGCCAACGGTAGCGCTTGGGAAATTGCAAAAACAGTATTCGACGCGTTGGGTGCGAATACGTTTGTCATCGGCGCGGAGCCCGACGGTACGAATATCAATAAGGATTGCGGTTCGACGCATATCGAAAACCTGCAAAAATTCGTTGTGGAAAAGGGCTTGGATATCGGTTTTGCGTTTGACGGCGACGCCGACCGCTGTTTGTGCGTAGACGAAAAGGGTAACCTCGTTGACGGCGACCAAATCATGTATATTTACGCGCGCTATATGAAGGAGCGCGGAAAACTTCTCGACAACACCCTCGTTACCACCGTTATGTCCAATTTTGGACTTTATAAGGCGCTTGATGAAATTGGTATTCGCTACGAAAAGACGGCGGTTGGGGATAAGTACGTATACGAGTGTATGTCTGAAAAGGGGCACGCGCTCGGCGGTGAGCAGTCGGGACATATCATTTTCTCTAAATATGCTTGTACAGGGGACGGTTTGTTGACCAGCTTAAAGGTGATGCAAGCCGTGATTGATAGAAAAACTACTCTTTCCAAGCTTGCGGAACCCATGAAGGTATATCCGCAGGTACTTAAGAACGTACGCGTAAAGGATAAGAAAACGGCGCGTGAGGATAAAGACGTTTGCGCGGCGGTGGCACGTGTGGAAAAAGCGCTTGGCACAAGCGGTAGAATTTTGGTGCGTGAATCGGGTACGGAACCCGTCGTGCGCGTTATGGTCGAGGCGGAAAGTGAAAAGCTTTGCCATGAGTACGTGGACGAAGTCATTGCCGTTATCCGCGAAAAAGGGCATTTTGTATAATAATAGAAAAAATAAAAAGATAGCCGCCTCGAAATCTTTGCGACTTCAAGGCGGTTATCATATGATAAGGGGGAAAATGATGAGTATAGCCATACGGCGGGCTGTGCCCAACCGATTTACAGCTATATTCTATCATGCCCGGTTAAAAATGTAAAGAAAAAAACACAAAAAAAATTTTTTCTTTGAAAAGGACTACGTACAAGCAAAAAATGTAAAAAATTAACATTTTCACATTTTTAATACTTAATTTCACATAATTCTGCAAAGAAAGCAGCTGAAAATGACAGAAATCAGGAAGGAGAACAGGGAAATGACAAGCGCGCTTGTCATTTTTTTTCGTTCTAATCCTGCAAAATATACCGCGCCGATATAAAATACGGTATCCGCCGTGCCGTAGGCAACGCAGGCGCAACGTGCGGCGTAGCTGTCCACGCCGTAGCGTTCGAGAATTTGCGTTAGGACGGCAATAGAACCGCTGCCGGAAAGCGGTTTCATAATCACAAGCGGGGCTATCTCTTCAGGAATACCGGTAAAGGAAAACAAAGGGGAAATCCAATCCGTTAAGGCTTTTTCCAAACCGCTGACCTCCAACAGCTTACAAAGCATGGTAACGGCGGCGATATAGGGAAAAATGGAAAGAATAAGAGGAATCGCTCCTTTTACACCCTTAGTGAAGCTATCGTAAACCTTGACTTTGCGAAAGATTGCAAATAGAAACGAGGCAAGGAAAATGGCGGGCACGATTAAGCCCAAGAAATAATTCATCTCGTACCTGCCCCCTTCGTTTTTAATCTTTTCGGGGCATAAACCCGACCCGTAGTCCGTGTTTTATTCGGCTTGATAAAAATTTTGGTGAGGACGATACCCAAAAGGGTAGACAGTAAAGTCGCAAGAATCGTAGGGATGACGATATCAGTGGGGTTTGCGCTTTTTAGGCTCACCCGTACGGCGATAATTGAGGTGGGGATAAGCTGTAGGGAAGTGGCGTTTAGTACAAAGAGCATTGCCGAGGAATATTCGGCGTTTTCCGTTTTATTTAAGAGGTTGGCGGCTTTAATACCGTAGGGTGTGGCTGCGCCTGAAATCCCCAAGAGATTGACGGACATATTCATACTCAAAGCGCCTAAAGCCTCCTCGTCATCCGTTTTGAAAAGACGTTTGGCAAGGGGCTTTACGAGCTTGGAAACGCCTCTCGTAACGCCGCTATCCTCCCATACCTGCATAAGTCCAAGCCATACGGAATAGGTGGCGACGAGGGATACGCAAACTGCCGCGCCCTTACCTGCGCCGTCCAAAAGTGCGGGCAGAAAGGTTTGGGGGGAGATACATAAAAGCAGTAGGGTGCAAAGGGCGAAAAGTAAAGAAAAAAGCGCGTTCATGCAATACTATATGCGTATACGTTGGACAAAATGTCTTAAAGGGGAAAATCCTGCTAAAAAACGATTTACTTTTTTATAAAAAAAGTATATAATTAGGAGGAAACGAACGAGGAGAGTGTTTTTATGGCAAAAAAACCTTATTACATTACGACGGCTATCGCCTACACTTCGGGAAAGCCGCATATCGGCAATACTTACGAGGCGATTCTTGCGGACGCAATTGCGCGCTTTAAGCGCAAGGAGGGCTACGAGGTATTTTTCCAAACGGGCACGGACGAGCACGGTCAAAAGATTCAAGAAAAAGCCGAGGCTGCAGGCGTTACGCCGCAGGCATACGTGGATAAAATCGCAGGGGAAATCAAGGGCATTTGGGACTTGGTTGGTACTTCCTACGATAAATTTATCCGTACGACGGACGAAGACCACATGAAGCAGGTCGGGAAAATGTTCAAAAAATTCTACGACCAAGGGGATATTTACAAGGGTTATTACGAGGGTATGTACTGTACTCCTTGCGAATCCTTTTGGACGGAGAGCCAGCTCGTAGACGGCAAATGCCCCGACTGCGGTAGAGAGGTCAAGCCCGCACGAGAGGAGGCGTATTTCTTCAAGATGGGCAAGTACGCGGATAGACTTATCGAGCATATCAACACCCATCCCGAATTTATTCAGCCCGTATCCCGCAAGAACGAGATGATGAACAACTTCCTCTTGAAAGGCTTGCAGGATTTGTGCGTATCCCGTACTTCCTTTACGTGGGGCATTCCCGTAGAGTTCGACCCTCGCCACGTTACCTACGTTTGGATGGACGCGCTCAGCAACTATATCACGGGTATCGGCTACGACGTCGACGGTAACCACACCGAGCAGTATAAAAAGTTTTGGCCCGCGGATTTGCATCTTATCGGCAAGGACATCTTGCGTTTCCATACCATTTATTGGCCCATTTTCCTTATGGCACTGGGCGAACCTTTGCCTAAGCAGGTATTCGGGCACCCTTGGTTGTTGCAGGGGGACGGCAAAATGAGTAAGTCCAAGGGCAACGTTATCTACGCCGACGATTTAGCAAGACTGTTCGGCGTGGACGCGGTGCGTTACTTCGTGCTCCACGAAATGCCCTTTGATAACGACGGTCAAATCACTTGGGAGCTTGTTGCCGAGCGTTTCAATACCGAGCTTGCCAACGTGCTTGGCAACCTCGTAAGCAGAACGATTGCCATGATTGACAAATACTTCGGCGGTACGGTGGTGAAATCCCTGCCCGCAAACGAAGAAGACCCCGACGCGGAGTTCAAGGCGACGATTACGGGTACGGTGAACAAGGTGCGAGCGAAAGCGGACGAGCTGCGTATTGCAGACGCAATCACGGAAGTATTCTCGCTGTTTAGACGGGCGAATAAGTATATAGACGAAACCATGCCTTGGGCGCTTGCCAAGGACGAGGCGAAAAAAGCCCGCTTAAACGACGTGCTTTATAACCTTGCCGAAGCAATCCAAATCGGCGCAAGCCTGCTGGATAGCTTCATGCCCGAAACGGCGCAAAAGATTTTCTCGGCGTTTGGCGGAGAGAGCAGGGACTTGGAGGCTTGCGGAAAATTTGCGCTTCGTGATAGCGTAACGGTAAATTCGATTTCGCCCTTGTTCGCGAGAATTGACTTTAAGACCCTCGCGCCTGAGATTGAGAAAATCCGCGCCGAGCAAGCCGCAGCATATGCGGCGGAAATAGCCAAAACACAACCTCAAAAGGAGGAAACGAAAGTGGAAGAAGTACAAGAAAAGACACCTGAAATCACCTTTGACGATTTTATAAAGGTAGAGCTTAAGGTCGGTGAAATTATCGCTTGCGAGCCCGTACCCAAATCCAACAAGCTCTTAAAGGAAACGGTTAAATTCGGCGAAGAAGTTCGCACCATCGTATCGGGTATTGCAAAGCATTACAGTCCCGAAGAAATGGTAGGTAAAAAGGTGGTATTCGTTACCAACCTCGCACCTAGAAAGGTATGCGGGATTATGTCCGAAGGCATGATTTTGGCGGCGGAAGACGAAACGGGCACGCTGTCCCTCGTAACGCCTGAAAAGGACGTAGCAAGCGGTACGCGCCTCGGCTAAATTATGTATATCGACGTGCATTGTCATTTGACGGGGGAGGAATACGCCTCCGTCGGTGGGATAGAGGAAGTTTTACGCAAAGCCCAAGAGGCAGGCGTGGAACGAATGATTTGTTCGGGGTTCGATTTGCAATCCTCGCGTATCGCGCGTGAGCTTGCCGAACGCTTTGAAGAAATTTATTTTTGCGCAGGCTTTCACCCTAGTGAGTTGGATAAATACAAAGATGGGGATTTGGATGAAATTGCTGCTCTTTGTAAGCATGAAAAGTGCGTTGCAGTGGGGGAAATAGGGCTTGATTACCACTTCGACGATAATCCCGAAAAGGACGTACAAAGGGAGCTGTTTATCCGTCAGCTTGCGCTTGCAAACGAGCTTGGACTGCCCGTGGTATTACATAGCCGCGACGCCGCGCAGGAAACCTTGGAAATTTTGAAAACGAATAAAGCGCTTTTAAGACATGGCGGGCTGATGCACTGTTACTCCTATTCTGTGGAGATGATGCAAGAATTTATCGGTTTAGGGCTTCACTTTTCCTTCGGCGGACCGTCTACCTTTAAGAACGCAAGAAAGGTACAGGAGTGCGTTGAACGCATACCTGCCCACCTGCTTTTATCGGAAACGGATTGTCCGTACCTTACCCCTGTGCCTTATAGAGGGGTATTCCCTAACCAACCTAAAAACGTGAAGTACGTCGTGGAGAACATGGCAAAGCTTCGCAGTGAAAACGAGGAGGAGCTTGCAAAACGCATTTTTGACAACGCAAGAACGCTGTTTTTCAAGCTGAAATAACCATATGGAAGAAAATAAGAACGTAAATCAACAACCCCGCCCGCAGGGCGAGAACGGGGGAAGAAAAAGACGCCATAAGCATAGAGGCGGGCATAATCATAACCCGCAGGGTCAGCAAAAGCCTCAAGCGGAGAAAGCGCAGACGCAGCAAAAGGCTCAGCCTCAAAAACAACACCCCCAAAATCAGCAAGGGGGCGGGAAAAAGAATAAGCCGAACAATCAGCAGGGGCAAAATAATAAAAATCAGCAAAACAAGGGGAACAACAAAGAGGAAAACCGCAAGGATACCTATTTGTATATCCTCGACGGCAATTTGTACGTCAACTTGACAAACAAGTGCTCTAACGGCTGTGATTTTTGCGTCCGTAACGAGCGTACGAGCTATTACGGCAACTATTTATGGCTGAAAAACGGCGACCCTACGGTGGAAAAAGTCATTTCCGCGGCAAAGGGGTTCGGGGATTTGACCCGTTTTAAGGAAGTTGTTTTTTGCGGATTTGGCGAGCCGACGTATAAGGTGGCGGAAATGGTTGCGCTTTGCGATTATTTCCACGAAAAGGGGTTAAAGACCCGCCTGAATACCAACGGTCAGGGCAACCTTATCAACAAGCGGGATATCGTACCCGATTTGAAAGGAAAAATTGATTTCGTCAATATTTCCCTCAACGCGTCCTGTGCGGAAAAATATCAACCCATTTGCCGTTCGCAGTTCAAAGAAGCAGGTTTTGAGGGCTTGATTGAGTTTGCCAAGCTTTGCAGAAAAAACGGCGTGCCTTGCCGTTTCTCTATCGTCGACTGTATCGGCGAGGAAGAAGTCGAGGCGTGTAAGCGTTTGGCGGAAAGCATTAATATTCCGCTTTATATCCGCGATTATATCACAGATTCCTGATTATAAATTCGAGGCATAAGTATGCAAGAACTTCGTACCGTCTTAGAAAAGCACGGTTTTCATTTCAAAAAACAATTCGGGCAAAATTTCATAAGCGATACCAACCTGCTCCGTTCTATCGTGGACGCGTCGGGTATAGATGAAAACACGACGGTGGTGGAAATCGGCTGCGGGGCAGGTACGCTCACGCGCGCGCTTGCGGAAAAGGCGAAAAAGGTGTACGCGTTCGATATCGATAGGGATTTGCAGCCCGTACTCGCTGAAACCTTGGCGGGGCTTGACAACGTAGAGGTGATTTTCCGCGATTTTAATAAGCTGGACTTAAAAGAGTTTGAAAAGGAAATCGACGAATACACGGTGGTGGCGAATTTGCCCTATTATATCACGACCCCCTTGGTTACCAAGCTCTTGGAAGAGAGCGATAAGGTACAGGGCTTGTCCATTATGGTACAAGAGGAAGTGGCAAACCGCTTTTGCGCCAAGGAGAACACGGCGGATTACGGTTCGATTACCGCGGCGATTGCCTTAAAGGGCAAAGCGACGATTGTAAAGAGGGTGTCGAGAAACTTGTTTTATCCTCGCCCCAACGTCGATTCCGCAGTGGTAAAAATTCAATTCGAGAGGGGCAGGGTTGCGGTGAAGGACGAAAAAGCCTACCGCCAAACGGTAAAGTGCGCCTTTTTGAATAGAAGAAAAACCTTGGAAAATAACCTTGTTAACTTCTTCAAGCTTTCGCGCGAAGAGGCGAAAGGGGCGCTTGCAAAAGCAGGCGTAGACGAGAAAGCCAGAGGGGAAACACTTTCACCTCAAAGGCTTGCAATCCTAGCCGACGTGCTTTTGGATATGGGCGTTATGAAATTGTAAAAAGAAACGGGACGGATAAGGGCGTCACTCTTAGGGATTTTAATTAAATATTTTATAAAACTCGACTTTTCTAAGTCGAGTTTTCTTTTGCCCACGCAAAACTGCTTGATAAAAATTTTTATATGTGATATACTAATTATGCCAAACAATCTGAATATTCGTAGCCATAGGTGTTTATCTTTTAAAGGAATATTATACCTTTTTTTGGCAATACCATTAAGAAAACCAAATTTGTAAAAATGCGGCTCCTTCTTAATGGTAAGGTTTCACCTATACTACGATAGATTGTTTGGCGACAATTGGAGTCTGCGTTTTTGTGCGTCGACTTCGGTTGGCGCATTTTTTATTTTATTAAATTTTTGGAGGTTTGATTATGGCATTTAGAGTTGGGTTTCGCAAAACATTGTTTAAGTTAGGAAAATGGAGATTTGGGATTGGGTATAGCACACGTGGAGCAACAGGTATAATTATGTTGTGTGTTTTCGGGATATTTAATCTAATGTGGTATATGATATTAGGATGTTTGTGGATTATATACGGCGTTATTTGGTTGTTTTTTATTCTTCCAATGAAGGCGATTTTTAAACTAATAAAAAACAAAAAAACTGATTTGAACAGTAATCAAGAAGTGTAGCACACTATACTTTCAAATGAAAGCGGTTTGTTTTTAGAAAGCAAAAAATAAAAGGCTAACAAAACTTTTGTTAGTCTTTTATAGTGTCTAAAAAATCCCTATGAGCGACGCGCATAAGTTTGTCCTTTGTAGTTTTATCTTTTGTAAATAAATGAAACAATTATCTA
>JAZUQM010000018.1:0-7491 GCA_045605705.1 Candidatus Scatosoma sp. | reverse complement strand
AGGAGTTGACTGGTGAGATTGTCTTCCTAAGACCGCTTGGCCTCCGACTTCTACAACTTCCAAGGAATTGCCGATTGCATAGCCCAAGGGCCTATCCATGTCCGTGATGAGTGCGCGCATACGCTTTCCCGCACGCTTGCCGATTTCCACCATCCATTCGGCGAGTTCTCTACTCTTTTGCGGCGTTTTCATGAACGAGCCGCTGCCCGTCTTAACGTCTAAAACGATACAGTCGTCGTCGGCGGCAAGCTTTTTGCCCATGATACTAGACACGATTAAAGGCAAGCTATCTACCGTAGCCGTTACGGCGCGAAGCGCATACAACAGCTTGTCCGCGGGTGCCAGCGAAGCGTTTTGCCCTACGATGGCAATCCCGACCTCGTTGACAATTTTCTTAAATTTATCTACGGGTAAATCGGTGCAAAACCCGGGAATTGCCTCCAACTTATCAATCGTGCCGCCCGTATGACCAAGCCCCCTGCCGCTCATTTTGGCGACCTTGACGCCAAGGCTGGCTACGATGGGCGTTACGACGAGGCTGGTTTTATCCCCAACCCCGCCCGTGGAATGTTTATCCACGCGCAAGCCGTTGATACCCGAAAAATCCAAACGTTCGCCCGAATCGCGCACAGCAAAGGTAAGCGCCGCCGTTTCCTCCAAACTCATACCGCGAAAATAAATCGCCATGCAAAGTGCAGCCGCTTGGTAATCGGGGATTTCCCCTTTTACGTAGCCGTCGATAAACCACTCGATTTCCGCCGAGGTTAAAGCCCCGCCGTCCCGTTTCTTTTGTATGATGTCGTACATTCTCATTCGTGTAAATCCGCCTTCCCAAAAGAATGTGGCAAAAGCTCCGCCAAGGTCAGCACGCTGAAGCGTTCAGGCGTCCCCAAAACGATAGGGAAATCGGGGTCGCAAAACTCCGCCAAAACCTGCCGACAAACCCCGCAGGGCGCGCAAAAATCGGCAATATCCTCGTACCTGCCCCCTACGATTGCGATTTTTTCAAACTCTCGCACTCCCTCGCTGACGGCTTTGAAAATTGCCGTGCGCTCGGCGCAGTTGGTCGGGGTATACGCCGCGTTTTCGACGTTACAACCCGTATAAACCTGACCGTTTTTTGCAAGGAGCGCCGCCCCTACCTTAAACCCCGAATAGGGTGCGTAAGCATACTCACGCGCGGAAACCGCGCGGAGCATAAGTTCTTTATCGGTCATGGAGAATCTCCTTCAAAAAGCTATTTCCGTAAATACTGTCTGCAGACAAGCCGAACCATTCGAGTACGGTTGCGCCGATATCGGCAAAGCTATCTCTCGTGCCAAGGTTTACCCCTTCTTTTAACTTCTTGCCATAAGCAATCATGGGCGTATATTCGCGAGAGTGATCGGTAGACGGCGTTGCAGGGTCGCAGCCGTGGTCTGCCGTAATAATTAACAAATCTTCCTCGTTCAAATAAGGCAACAACTCGCCCAAGCGCTTATCAAACGCCGTTAACGCGCGGGCGTAGCCTTCCACGTCGTTTCTATGCCCGTACACCATGTCGAAGTCTACAAGGTTGACAAAGCAAAGCCCGTTAAAATCGCGCTTTGCGATACCCATGGTCTTATCCATACCGTCCTCATTGCCGGCTGTAGGATAGCTTTCCGTAAATCCCTTTCCCGCAAAAATATCGTAAATTTTCCCGACGGAAATCACGTCGTAGCCTGCCTCTTTTAAGATATCAGGCATGGTTTTTGCGGGCGGTAAAAGAGAATAATCGTGCCGCCTTGAGGTACGCTTGAAGGGATACTCTCCCTCAAAGGGACGGGCGATGATACGACCTACGCCATGCTTGCCTTGCATAATTTCTCTTGCGATTTCGCAGTAGCGGTATAATTCCTCCACGGGCACGAGTGATTCGTGCGCGGCGATTTGGAATACGCTATCCGCGGACGTATATACGATAAGCTTGCCCGTTTTAAGATGCTCCTCGCCAAAATCACGAATAACGTCAGTACCCGAATAAGGGCGGTTGCAAAGCACCTCCCTGCCCGTACGCCTTGTAAATTCGTCAAGAACTTCTCTTGGGAAGCCTTCGGGATAGGTCGGCAAGGGCATAGGCGAGTAAATTCCCGCGATTTCCCAATGACCTATGGTGGTATCCTTACCCTTGGACGCTTCCGTCATGCGGGCGTAGCAGGTACGCGGCGAAGCCTTTCTTTCCCCGATACCGTCTATGTTGAAAAGCCCCATATCCACAAGGTTGGGGCAATCGAACGCGGGGTGATTACGAATGGAGTTTATCGTATGACTCCCCTCGTCCCCCCAAAGGTGAGCGTCGGGCATTGCGCCGATACCCACACTATCCAAAACGATTAAAAATACGCGTTTTTTCATTTTTATTCTTCCGCCACGTTTAAGGCAATCTCCATCATTTTGGTGAAGGAATTTTGTCTTTCCTCCGCCGTAGTGTTTTCTTCGGGATACACGAACGAATCGCTGACCGTGCAAATACACAGCGCTTTTTTGCCTGCGCGCGCCGCGTTACAGTACAGCGCAGCCGATTCCATTTCCACGCCAAGCACGCCCATCTTCGCCCATTGCATACCCGAGTTTGCATCGTCGTAGAACATATCCGAGGAAAGGATATTGCCAACGCGGTAGTTTACCCCTGCTTTTTCACATTCCTCGACCGCCTTTTTCACAAGTTCGAAGCTTGCGATCGGTGCGAACGTGCCGGGCAGGTTATACTGCGAAGCGTAGTTTCCATTCGTACATGCCCCCATCGCAACGATAATATCACGTGCATGAAGCGCAGGCGAGAAGGACCCGCAGGAGCCTACGCGGATAATCGATTCCACGCCGTAGAAATTGAACAGCTCGTACGAGTAAATCCCGATAGAGGGCTGCCCCATACCAGACGCCATTACCGATACTCTTTTGCCTTTATAATAACCCGTATAACCTTGTACGCCGCGCACGTTATTAACAAGCACTGCGTTTTCAAGATAAGTTTCCGCAATAAATTTTGCACGCAAAGGGTCGCCGGGCATGAGCACCGTCTTTGCAAAATCGCCTGCCTTTGCCGAAATATGAGGGGTAGGTATTGCCATGTTGTTTTCCTCCTTAATATCCTTTTCCTTCTACGCCTTGAACGGCTTTTACCACGCGGCTTGTCCCAAGTCTTGACGCGCCGATATCTAAGAAGTTTTGCGCATCCTCAAGGCCCGAAATACCGCCCGCCGCCTTTACAAGCACCTCTTCCCCTACGTTTTTACGCATTAAGCGCACGTCCTCTAAGGTTGCGCCCGCTTTGGAAAAGCCCGTAGAGGTTTTGATGTAGTCTGCACCTGCTTGGGTTACGATTTTGCACATGCGGACCTTTTCCTCCTCCGTCAAAAGGCAGGTTTCGATAATAACTTTAAGAATTTTCTCACCGCAAGCCGCTTTAATCGCTTGAATTTCCTGACAAATCTCCTCGTCTAAGCCGTCTTTAAGCTTGCCGATATTGATAACCATGTCAATTTCGTCCGCCCCCTTTTCAATGGCGTCCTTGGTTTCAAACACCTTGACCTCCGTGGTGTTGTAGCCGTTGGGGAAGCCGATTACCGTACAAATCTTCAATTTTTCCCCTACGTACGCCTTTGCCTTGGCTACGTACGAGGGCGGAATGCAAACGGATGCCGTTTGATAACGCATCCCCTCGTCGCAAAGGGTTTTGATCTGTTGCCAAGTTGCCGTTTGCGTGAGCAACGTATGGTCGCATTTGCTTAAAATATTTTTAACGTCTATCATAATCTTATGCATATCTCCGTGTAAAATTTCTCTCTTTATTATACCTGATTTCCTTTGTCCTGTCAATAGGAAAATAAATTTTCCTCTCCATTTTTTTGCAAACAAACCAAACCGCGGTTCATTATCGATTTTTTCGATTAAAATAAGCTCTCCTATCTTCTATTTTTGAAAAATTTTTTAGACTTTTTTAGTTTTCCACAAAAATATTATTGCTTTTTGTCGAAATTCGTGTTAGTATATATGTGTGATAGTGTGGATAAGTGTAAATGCGACGATTTATCCACATCCCGAAATACATAGTATTTCTTTCCCTAACATGCCTTTTATTTTAGGAGAAAGCTTGGGGAACGCCCGCGGGCGTTTTGCCGTTTGAAATAAAACGGCGGTTTTGAAAAAAATTCCTTGTTTGTTATATTTTCTAAGGGAATTATCCACTATACACTATATAGACTATTTATTTAGAGGCGTTCTATGTCCGTTAGCTTACAAAAAGCCAACCTTTGGAAACGAATATCCGCGGTTTTATTTGACGCGGTGATGACGTTTGTTATACTTTTGGGATTGGCGATCCCCGTCAACAGCCTTTTGAAATACGACGAATACCACGCCGAATTTTCCGCCATTCAACAGGCGTACACCGCACAGGCGGAGACTGACTTTGGCGTAGACCTTTCTCTTTCTCGGGAGGAATACGAAAAGCACGACGAGGCTTGGCAGGCGGATTACGACCAAAGAAAGGCGGATGCGGAAACGGCAATTGCTGAAAACCTCGAAAAGGACGAGGAAGCGTCAAGACTGAGCTCCAAGCTTATCTCCGTCCTTGTGATTACCTTTTGCATATCCTCGTTTTTGGCGTTTTTAATTTGGTATTTTATCATTCCCCTCCTTTTGAAGGACGGAAGAACCTTGGGTAAAAAGCTGTTTGGCATTGCGGTGGTTAGAACCAACTGCGTCAAAATCAGTACCCCCGTGCTTTTCGTCCGTTCCATGATCGGGCTTTATGCAATGGAAACGATGGCGGTGCTTTTCCTTTGCCTTTTGGGTACGGTGGGCATTATCGCGGCTGTTCTCGTGCAGGTTTTACAGGTTTGGGTGCTTGTGAAAACGCCCAAGCAATCCATACACGACCTTTTGTCTGACACCATCGTCGTAGACTATTCCAGTCAACAAATTTTTGAAACGCAAGGGGAATTGGAAGAATTCCTTGCCATGGAGAAGCGCAACGAGACGCCCTCCCAAGAAACCTACGAAACGCAACGCTGACGTCGTTTTTCACGAATCAACGTGTGAATTTGAAAAAAATATCTTTAAGATTCTATAAGGAGTAACTATGAAGGTAGAATTGCAGAACTTGACTAAAATCTTCCCTAGCAGAAACAAAAAATCCGGGGAAGAAGTCGTTGCAGTAAACAACTTTACGTTTGAGATTCCCGATGGGAAGCTCGTTGGGCTGCTCGGGCCCTCCGGATGCGGTAAATCCACGACGCTTTATATGATTAGCGGCTTGCAAAAACCCTCCGCAGGTAAGATTTTCTTCGGCGACGAAGACGTTACCGAGCTTTCCCCTGAAAACAGAGGTATCGGGCTCGTATTCCAAAACTACGCGCTCTATCCCCATATGACCGTACTGCAAAACATCCTCTTCCCCTTGCAAAACCTCAAGGGCGCGGATAAGATGACCAAGCCTGCAATGCTTGAACGTGCGCACGAAGTTGCTAAACTCGTACAAATTGACGAGCTTATGGATAGAAAACCTAGCGAACTTTCGGGCGGTCAGCAACAGCGTGTTGCCATTGCGCGTGCGCTTGTTAAAATGCCCCGCGTACTTCTTTTGGACGAGCCTTTGTCCAACCTCGACGCAAGACTGCGTTTGCAAACGCGTGAGGAAATTAGAAGAATCCAAAAGGAAACGGGTATCACTACCGTATTCGTTACCCACGACCAAGAAGAGGCGATGAGTATTTCCGACCTTATCGTCGTTATGAAGCTCGGCGTGGTACAGCAGGTAGGTAAGCCCCAGGAAATTTACGATAACCCCATCAACCTTTTCGTTGCGAAGTTCCTCGGCACCCCTCCTATCAACGTATTTAAGGGCAAAGTGGAAAACGGAAAAGTATATATCGGCGAAGCAGCCGTTTTGAACACGCCTAACGTAGAGGACAAGGACGTTTTCGTTGCCGTTCGTCCCGAAGGGTTTATCTTGGACGATAACGGCGCGTTGGAATGCGAACTTTCCAACCTCGAAGTCATGGGCCGCGACGTAAGCGTCGTTTCCCGCCACGAATCCTCGCTGAATCCCGTTGTCCGCTCTATCGTAGACGCCGACAATAAGATTGACGTTGCACAAAACACCATTCGTTTCTCCTTGAAAGCACACAAAACTTTCTTATTCGACGCGGAAACCGAAGAAAGAATTTATCTTGGGGAGGACAATAAGTAATGGCTATGAAAAACGCATTAAAAACCTTTTTCGTGGATTGGATTTGGAAAACCTTCTGCGTGAAATGGGTTTGGCAGACGTTTTGCGTGGCTTGGGTATATCAAGGCTTTATCATCAATCAAGCCGTAAAAAAGTTTGATAAATGGAAGGCTTGGTTATACTTATCCCCCGCAATCATCCTGCTTGCCATATTCACGATTTACCCCATCTTCAATACGGTTGTATTCGCATTCAATAATAATTACAACAGCTTGACGGGTAAAGGCGAAGGGTTCGGTTTTGAAAACTTTATCTATATCATCGACTCGGGCGCGTCCTTCAAGACGGCGTTGAAAAACACCCTGCTCTTGACGGTAATCACCGTTCCCCTTTCGACGATGCTTGCACTGTTGATTGCGGTATGCTTAAACGCAATCAAGCCCTTGAAGAAGCTTTTCCAAACCATCTTCTTCCTGCCCTACGTTACCAACTCGATTGCTATCGGTATGGTTTTTGCGGCACTCTTTAAGGTCGTAGGCGACTTCGATAGAGGTTTGGTAGACTCCTACGGGTTTATCAATACCCTCATTCAAAAGCTTGGCGGAGAGCCTGTCAACTGGCTGGACGGTATCGGCCCCGAAAGCTATGGGGCAAAGCTTGCCGTAATGGTCATCTATATCACTTGGAACGCGTTGCCCTTCAAAATCTTGATTTTGCTCGGCGGGTTGCAAAGTGTAGATAAACAGTACTATGAGGCAGCAAAAATCGACAGTACCCCCAAGTGGAGAGTATTTACGAGAATTACCGTACCTATGCTCTCCCCTATGATTGCGTACGTCGTTATCACGGGCTTCATCGGCGGTTTCAAGGAATATACGAGCATCATCGGTGTATTCGGCGACCCTATCCCTGCCGACATGTTTACCATGGTTGCGTTCATTTACGACGCCTTGCCCGACGCGGAATACGGACAAGCGAGCGCTGCCGCTATTATCCTCTTCGTCATCATCTTCATCATTACGATGATTAACTTGCACGTCAGCAAGAAGAAAACGCATTATTAAGGAGGTAGGTTATGAGTGAATTGAATAACAACGAAGCTCTCGCAATCGAAGAAACTGCGAAAGATGAAAACTCCTCCTTGGCGTAAAACGTAATGCATGAGCAAAACATGAATACCGTATCCAAAAAGCAGGTCGTAGGTAAAGTGTTTACGCAAATCGGTTTGTACCTCTTCTTGGGGCTTATGGCGTTTATCGTCCTTTTCCCCTTCCTTTGGATGATCGGTACCAAGTCGG
>JAZUQM010000017.1:0-10866 GCA_045605705.1 Candidatus Scatosoma sp. | reverse complement strand
TTAGATACTGCACCTTTTTGTGCAAGCGTTGCCTGTTCTACACCCAAGCGCTTGATTTTCGAGTTTTCGTTATAGGTATTCAACCCCTCGAAATACACCTGGCTTGCCCCTGAGACGGATACGATTCGCCTACCTATACCACCGCCCGTAAAGGATTCGGCTACACTAAGCCGCCTCCCTCTCAATTTCAAAAGAAAGACGATTTGTTCTTCTAATGTAACGCCGTCTAACGCATACACAGTATCCCCTAGTCCTTCCGCAAGCATTCTTAAAACCCCATCTGTAAACTCCTTGGGAAGAGTAAGGTCATAATAAATCTGCAGGGTGTCTTCGTCGTATTTTCGTATATGTTTACAAATTACCCTTCCCTGCCCGCTTGCTTGTATTTGTTTTATCAAATTTTCTACGTGGATAAGTTTTGCACCGACCGTTTTGAAGGTAACGTTTTTATAACGCATCCCTTGCATGTTATCCAAATATTGCCCGCATGTTTCAAGTTTTACTAAAGGCAGCAAGCATACAACCGTCTTTCCGTCCGTATATATCCCCTTCACCTGTGTTGAGGGAAAAACTCCTTCCAACTCCAGTTTATCGTCCGCGATAAGGAAAATAACAGAATAAATTTTCTTGAATGCCTCTAAAACTTCTTTGATATTGGTAGCGGAAAGCATACGCACTTCTTCAGGCGCATAACGACTGAGAGAAAGCTCGCTTAAAAGTGCGTTAAACCGCCCGTCAAACGCTGTCCCTCCATCCTTCGTAAAAACGATACACCCGCTTTTCATGCCTATGCCTACCTTATTATTAAGCGTCTTTTAATACCTGTTTATTCTTCACGACGTAAGAAATACCCGACCATACGGTAAGCACCGTCGCAACTGCAAATAATGCCATGCCAAACCATGCCACCGCTTGCGTTGCGGGTGCAGGAATATCCGCCGCTAAAATTAAAACGAAAATTGCAATATCTTGAAAAGTCGTTTTATACTTCCCAAGTTTTTCAGCGGCAAGCACCAAACCGCGCGCCGCTGCAATTTGACGGAATGCGCTGATAATAAGTTCTCTTGCCAAGATGACGCAAATCGCAACCGCCGTTGCGATATAAACCGCTTCGCTTGCTGAACCAAACACGCTAAACAAGCTGTTTTTCATGGTAAGCAGTAATATCATTGCCGTAGCCACCAAAACCTTATCCGCAATCGGATCAAGGAATTTCCCGAGGTTCGTTACAAGCCCGCGAGAACGCGCAATATGCCCGTCTATAAAATCCGTACAAGCCGCCAACACAAAGATAATCGCCGCAATACCGAAATTAAACGGCAAAATTCCGTCCAAGAAAAAAACAAGCACGAATACGGGGATCATACAAATTCTCGTAAGCGTAATCTTATTAGGTAAATTCATAATTTCGCTCTCCTTCGTAATTTTTCACATAACCGTACAGGTCATAAGAAGTTGCTTTTTCAATTCGAACCTTATAGGTTTCGCCTTGGATCGCTTCCGCGGCATAAAAATATATTTTCCCATCAATATCAGGTGCGCTGAAATAGGCTCTACCGACGAAACAACCCTTTTCATAGTCAATTCCGTCGCAAAGCACCTCTATCTCCCGTCCTATAAACCCTGAAAGCAGGACTTGAGAAATTTTTGCCTGCGCTTCGTAAAGCGCACGTACTCTACGCTGTTTTGTGGCGTGATGTACTTGCGGTTTCATACGGAATGCACCCGTATCCGGCTCTTTAGAATAGGCAAAAAATCCACAGTTAATTAACCTTGCCTGACGAATAAATCGCAACATTCCCTCAAACTCTTCTTCCGTTTCAGTAGGAAAACCTGAAATAAACGTAGAACGAATCGCAATATTTGGAATGCGAGCACGCAGCTTCTCAAATAAATGTAAATATCCCTCTCTCGTGCCCTTTCGATTCATGAGCTTAAGCACGCGGTTTTCCGAATGTTGCAAAGGTATATCCATGTATTTTAAGATTTTCTCGTTGGTCGCTATCTCTTCAATCAATTCGTCGGTAATCACGTCGGGATAGCAGTATAAAAGCCTAATTTTATGGATATTTTCAAGCGCCGAGAGCTTTTGCAAAAGCTCTACGAACATATTTTTACCGTATAAATCTTCCCCGTAGCGAGTGGTATCCTGCGCAACCAAAATAAGTTCTGCTACTTCTCCAAGTTCTTCTGCCTCTAAAAGCAATTCTTCCATGGGATAGGAGCGGTATTTCCCGCGGATTTTAGGAATAAGGCAATAGGTACAATGATTATAGCACCCGTCTGCGATTTTTAAGTAGGCATAATGCTCGTCCGTAGTTAACACTCGAGGGCGAATATACCCGTCCTGTCCCTTGCCTACAAAATTTTGCCTTGCGCCCTCTTTATAAGATTTCTCCAACGCCTCGAAAATTTTCTCGTAATCATTGATACCCAAAAACACGTCTACTTCCATTAAGGGCAAAAATAATTCTTCGATAAACTTTTGAGGCAAACAGCCCGTAACTACAAGTTTTTCCAAGCAACCGCTTTTGTATTCCGCGCACTCGAACACCGTTTCTATCGCTTCTTCCCTTGCCGACTGCAAAAAGGCGCAGGTGTTGACGATAACGATTTGCGCCTTAGACAAATCATCCGTCAAAGTGCAGCCACGCTCTTTCAAAAGTCCTAAAAGCTTTTCGCTGTCCACTCGATTTTTATCGCAACCAAGAGAAATTACGCCGAAACGTTTATTAATTAAAGTACTTTTTTCTGTCATTACTGTAAAGGTCCGTATTTGCTTTCAAATTCTTCTTTTGTGATGAGCACCTTACGGGCTTTCGCGCCGTCAAACGCGGAGATATAACCCATGTCCTCCATCCATTCGATAATCTTACCCGCACGGTTATAACCTGCAGAGCACTTACGTTGAATCATAGAAATGGACGCGCTGCCGCTCAAAATCACGTAACGCAACGCTTCGATGTACATAGGGTCAACCTCTGTTTTATCCGAAAGAGAATCGTCCCCGGGCATACGGGAATTGTTGATGTAAGCAGTAGCTTCCTCGTCGTAATACGCCTCGTTGTTTGCCTTGATATAGTTGACCACCTTTTGCGAATCCTCGGGTGATATAAACGCACTTTGCACACGCACGGGTGTATTGATGCCAGGCATGACATAAAGGAGATCCCCTTTGCCAAGTAACTTTTGCGCGCCTGATTGATCGAGGATAACGCGCGAATCGACGTCCGTGGGCACGTTGAACGCGATACGGGTGGGCAAATTACTCTTGATAACGCCCGTGATAACGTCGGTAGAAGGACGCTGCGTTGCAACGATTAAGTGTATGCCTGCCGCACGCGCTTTTTGTGTGAGGTTTTGGATACGGTCTTCTATTTCTTTCTTAGCCGCAAGCATCAAATCGGCAAGCTCGTCGATAATGATGACAATTTTGGGGAGCCGATTGGCTTTTTCAAGCTGCGCATTGTACTGATCTAAATTGACTACGTACGTCCCTGAACGGCTCATTTGTTCAAACAAGGAGTATCGGCGGTTCATTTCCCCGATTGCCCAGTTTAAGCTTTGTACGGTTTTATTCACGTCCGTAATGATTTCGTTAATCATTAAATGCGGCAGGTTATTGTAAAGCACAAATTCCGTCTTTTTAGGGTCAATCAAGATTAAACGCAATTCTTCGGGGGAATATTTATGAATCATACTCACGATAAGCGCGCCCAAGAATACACTCTTACCCGAACCCGAAGAGCCTGCTACAAGCAGGTGTATCATCTTAGAAATATCCCCGTAAATTTTTGCATTGGCTACGTTTTTACCCATGGTAAACATGAGCGAGGAGGGCTTCGCGTTGACGAAGCTATCCCCCGTCAGCATACAACCAAGGTTTACAAACTGCCTTTCCTTATTGGGAACCTCGATGCTGACGACACCATCTTCATAATTTGGATAGATATTTACACCGCTAGAATGCAGACTGATTGCAATCGACTGGTCAAGCGCAACGACCTTCCTTGGAGAAATACTTCTGGGTAGAGTTACGTTGTATCGCGTTACCGTGGGTCCAAAGGTAACCGAGGCAATCGACGCGCCCGTTACCTTGAAATCTTCCAAGGTTGCGATGATCGTTTGCTTGGTTTCCTCTACTTCCTCGTCGTCTGCCGTAGGCTCCACGTCTCGACAATCAAAATCGTCTAAAGGCATACGCTTGTACGGTCTAATCACTCGGGGTTTGGGAGGCTCGACGGGCTTGGGTGGCTCGACAGGCCTCACTTCTTCTTTGGGGGATTCGGGAACAACGGGTTCACTACGTTCAAAACCGCGTTCAGCGCGCCCTAAAGACTCAAAATCCCTTCCTCGCGATTCTAAACCTCTATCACTGCCCCGTCCGCTAAATTCCGAGCGCAGAGTATAAAGATCATCCTCTTCCTTCTCTTCCTCGTCGTCAAAAAGACTTAACCCGTCCCTGCCGCGTTCTTCGCCGCGTCCGCGGTCGGTTTCAAAAAGCTCCGTGCCTCTACCAAAAGTATCTTTAACCGGCTCGTCCCTCTCCACGTTATCCTTGCCACCAAACAGGTTAGGGTTATCGGGAGAGAAAAGCTCCATATAATCGTGCCGTCTATACTCTTCCTTCGGCTCTTCCTTCTCTTCGCAAACAACCTCCGCCGTTTCCTTTTCTTCCTGTTGGTAAGTAGGATATACGGGCTCTATTTCTTCTATGGGTTGAATGGGAGAAACGCACTCTTTCTCTTCCAAAACGTAAGGATTTACGTATTCGTTAACCACGCTTACGGGTTTTTCTTCTTCCTTTTCCTCGTTAACGGCATTTTGGTATGCCTCGGTATAGGAAGGAATAACGGGTTCAGGCGCAGGGGCTTGCATTTGGCGTTTATTTACCTGCGCATTGGGGTCGAAAATTAAATTGCGTTTGAAATTCTCTGCAGGCGTACTACCAAACAGAAACGCCCTGCTGTTTTCGGGGGAATACTCGACCTCTTTGCGTACCGCATTCTCCTCGCTAAGACGCACCCCCGGACGTTGCTCTACACTAGGCGTGGAGAATAGTTGTTGAAAGGGGGTTGAAGCAGGTTCAGCAATCTTTTCTTCTTGAATATACGCTTGTTTCCCTGTTGCCTGCACAGGTTCCACTTGCACTGGCTCTTGCTCGGGCAAAGGTGCTTGCTCTGCTACTGTCCCCGTGGATTTTTTGTAGGCAATCACACCAAGATATACACTAAAGAGCGTCAAAGCGGAAAATAAAACAATCGCGCCGATATTCGACATTACAGCGGAAACGCCGTAAACAAGCAATCCGCCGAGAAGTCCGCCGACCGTCGCGTTAGGGAAAAGTTCGCCTGCGGAAAAGCATCTCGCCAAGTATCCTTCTTTTCCCCAAGAATACGTTAATGCCGTGTGCACGATAAAGGCTATGAAAAGAATCGCGCATCCTATACACCAAGCCAATCGTCTATTTTTTACCAGTTTAACGCCAATAAGCCCCGTTATAGACAAATACAGCGCACCAAAGACAACTGGATATGCCAAATAGCCGAATACGCCCGTTAAAAAGCAGTGAATACTTACACCCAGCTCCCCAAAAACCAAAGAACGGCTGCAAAGCACTACGGCCGCTAAAAAAGCAAACACGGCAACCGTAGCGCAAAGACTTTCTTTGGTTATAAGTAAGGACTCGTTTTTATTATTCTCGTTTTTCACGTTTTTTTCTTCACGATTTCTCAAAGGAACTACCTCCTATTCATACCTGTTAATTATAACATTTTTTTTTACATTTATCAATAGTTTGAATGTAAAAAAATCGGCAAAAAACGAAGTTTTTTATACTTACCCCGCTTTTTGCCGATTTTCTTATGGCCTTTTTAGTTTTCAAAGCTCTTTTAGCAAATATTGCGCCACGTAATAAATATCCCCCGCCCCCAAAAATAGCACGCAATCGCCCTCCCGCACCGTCTTTTTTAACCACGTCTTCAGGACGTATGTATTTTCCGCATACAAGCACCCACCAAGTAGCTCGGCTAAGTGCTCTGCGCTTCCCTCGCCGTCATATTTTTCACGAGCAGGAAAGGTTTTGTATATCATCAAATTCTTTATCGGGCGCAGCACCTCGATAAATTCGCGCATAAGTAGCTTGGTGCGGGAATAGGTATGAGGTTGAAAAACGACGAACAGTTTTCCTTTGCATATTCCCTCCGCCGTCGCGACCGTAGACGCAATTTCACGCGGATGGTGCGCGTAATCACAAATAAAACTTACACCCTTGTACGTCCCCACTTTTTCAAACCTGCGTTTCACCGCCGTGAAAGTTTCTAACCCCTTGACAATTTCCTTTTCATTAAAACCAAACGATCGCGCAGCCGCAAACGCCGCCAAGGCGTTATAAACGTTACACCTACCGATTGCGTTCAAACGTACCCTACAAAGAGCTTTCCCGTATTCCTCTACCGTAAAGGAATACCTCTCCCCGCTTGCACGCAAATCTACCGCACGATAGTCGGCAAAGGGACTTTTAATCCCAAAGCTTGGAAACTCACCAAGCAAAATGCATTTCTTATCGTCTGCGCAAACGAAAGCGGTATCCGCTTTTTGGCAGTAATACTTAAAGCAATTTAACAACTCCTCTTCGCCCTCGTAGCACTCCATATGGTCTTTATCAATATTCAGCAGAATAGCAGTACTTGGACGCAACTTTAATAAATTTTTCTTATACTCGCATGCCTCGGTTACAAAATAGTCCGTACCTGACGAATAAAAATTTCCAAACGCTCCGTCCTCGCCCCCGATATGCGCGGTGAACGGCACACTTACGCTTTTGAATATATGCGCACACATGGAAGTACAAGTCGTTTTTCCATGGCTTCCAGCCACGGAAATCACGTGCGGAAATTCCGCGCATATCAACGATAAAAGCTCAGCCCGAGAATAGAGTTTTTTCCCTTGTTTGTAAGCCCAGGAAAATTCTTTATTTTCAAGAGGAATTGCATCTGTGTAAACAACGGCTTCAGCGTTTTTGAGCTCCTCCCTCTCGCCATCTTCGCCAATGTATACCTTTGCCCCGTAAAAGGCAAGGTTTTCTGTTTCTTCCCCGCGCACGGCGTCGCTCCCTGCAACCTCGTATCCGCAAAGACAAAGGAACTTGGCAAGCGCACTCATGCTAATCCCGCCAATCCCGATAAAATAAACCTTCTTTACTGTTTGTAAACCTTTCAACCGCATATATTATTTATATAATCTCAGCAATTTTGATATAACATGTATAAGCAATACTTATAATAAAAAAACGACGCCCTAGAGCGCCGTTTTACAAGTTTATAAAAAATTATTTATCCTGAGAGTTCTTTCGCATAAAGAAATCTACAAAGCGAGGGCGGTGCTTCCTATCCACCGATTCCTCTTGATCATTATCGGGAATAGGATCGTCAGGCTCAAACGCCATAGTAGCCGTCTCATTTACGTAAGCAGGTTGAGTTAATACCGCAGGGTCCTGACGATTGTAGGAATTATCGAGCTTTTGAGAAAGCATGGAGGCTTGGCGAAGGGTTGCGTTTTGCAACTCCATTCCCAAACCGTTTTGTCCGCCCGTGAAGCCTGTTGCAATAATGACAACCTCTACTTCATCCGACATATTTTCATCGATGCATGCGCCGAAAATGACGTTTGCCGAATAATCAATTACGTCTTTAACAAGTGTTGCCGCCGTGGTAACCTCATCTAAGGAAAGACTCTTCCCTCCAATGACGTTAAGAATCACCGAGCTTGCGCCTTCAATCGTGGTATTGAGTAATGGACTGCACACCGCACAGCGCACTGCATCAAAGATGCGCTTTTCACCCTTAGCAACACCGATACCCATATGCGCAAGTCCACGCCCTTTCAAGGTGGTTTTAACGTCCGCAAAATCCAAATTGATAAGAGAAGGCTTAACGATAAGCTCTGCAATACCGCGGATACCTTGGCGAAGGACTTCGTCGGCAACCTTTAATGCGTCAGGGAAAGACGTACCTTTAGGTACGACCTGCGAAATTTTATCGTTGGGAATGGTAATGATAGCGTCAACCGATTTTTTAAGTTCCTCTACCCCGCTGAGCGCGTTGGTCATTCTAAGCTTAGCCTCGAATGAGAAAGGAAGGGTAACCACTGCAACGGTCAAAATCTTCATTTCCTTGGCAATTCTCGCTATAACGGGAGCCGCACCTGTACCCGTGCCACCGCCCATCCCTGCGGTAATAAACAGTAGGTCGGTATCCTTGAGCGCCATTTGAAGAGCCTCTTTATCCGCTTCTGCTGCTGCTTTGCCAACGTTGGGGTCTGCCCCTGCGCCAAGCCCCTTGGTAAGCTCAGCGCCGATTTGAATACGATTTTGCGCTTTAGAACGCAACAAATCTTGATTGTCGGTATTTACAACCACGTATTCCGCACTTTGTAAACCCGATTCGATTAAACGGTTTACAGCGTTATTACCTGCACCGCCAACACCGATTACTTTTATCTTTGCTACGCCCGAAAAATGATTTAAGGACGGCGAGCTTACGCTAGGCTGCTCCGTATAGCCGTATCTTTCTTCGTAGTTGTCCATCATTTCTTTCTTCCTCCGAAACTGTTAAAAATTCTCTTAAACCAACTCTTTTCCTCTTTTGAAGAAAGCGCCGCGGAAAGCAACGCAATCCTTGAAGAACAGGTCGGCTTATCGTAATATGGCAGGTCAGGACACACTATCTCCGTTAACCAGTTTACCCGTCTTGAAACGTGTTCCGCCGCACCTCTAATAGCGCTAATCCCTTCGCCCGTTACGCTGATCGTGTTCGATAAAAGCATAAGCGGGGTCTTTTCTTTATAGTAGCTGCGCAAGAATGCGTCTACCTGCTCGCAAAGCTCGTCCAAGCTGCATTTGATAATCTCGTTTACCTTTTGTACGGAAAAAGCAAGCTCCTCTTGCCCCGTATAATATAACATATCCCTCGGCACGCTGCCACCTGAAATATTAGCAAGATTCAATAACTCGTCCGCAACGGTACACTCGATATTCAATCCGTCCATAAGCGCAACCAACACACTGCCAATGCCGCAATTAAAGGTTTCCTCATGCACAATACCATTGCCGTAAACGACGGAAATTGAACTGGTCATAAAACCAATATCGAGCAAAAATCCATATCCCTCCCTCTTTTTTTGGGGTAAAAGATAAACCGCCTGCGCCAATGTTGAGGGAACGAACCGGGTCTTCGTAAAACCCATTTCTTCCAATATATCATTAATAAATGCGGAAAATTTTTCAGGAATGAAGTAATAGCAAAGCGCACCCTTTAACATGGTTGTAGGAACGCCGTACAGGTCCTCCTTGGCAAAATATTTGCGATTGTCGCCAAGGGTAAAATACATAGCGGATTTCTCGATGCATACGCCTTGCGAGGCAAGTTCATTAAGGCCGCTTTCAAATAATGCTTCTACGTCCTGCGCACAAAGCTTGCGTTTTGCATGAAAGGAAAGGGTATGTCCTTTCGTTAACACCGACACAAACGGCGACGGAACGCCTACGTGAATCTCGTCGATAACGCCTTGGTAGCTTTGCCGTACAGAGGAAATCGCCCGAACGACCGCTTTACGGAAAGACGCTTCATCAAAGAATCCGTCTACGCAATACCCCTCGTGAGGCTCGCTATGCATACCGCGAAAAACAAAGGTATTATTTACCCCTTTTGACCCGAGCAAAAAACAAACTTCGTTTGAGCGTATATCTAAAACAGCCACGCTTTCGTTCTTCATACGTACTCCAAAGAGAAAATCTTATATATTATTATACACTATTTATATTGTCTTGTCAATTATATAAGGTAAAAAAGTACATGAAAAAACGCGCAGAACGCGCGTTTTCTTCTCTTCGTTTTATATTTTAACCGATAAGCTCATCGTTTGCGGAATACGAACAAAGAATTTCCCCATCTTTATCAGAAACGGCTATTCTGCCTAAAGTTTTTTCCTCGTTTGTTAACCCCATGTATTCGCCGAGTGCTTTATCTACCTTTTCGTGCATACGAACGTCAGGCGCACCGATATACAGCTTTACCCCTTCACGCATGGTTATAGAGACAATCGGCTCCGGTCCACGCGCAAACACTTCTACCACTACCACGTTACGGCGTATCCCGCCAAGCACGGAAGATATTTCTTCGCAAAGATTGAGCACGGAAAGAAAATACTCATCCCCAAGGGGTTGCTTACCGTTTTCCGCCGTTACGTCTAATCCTTTTATCACGACGTTTTCCTCACCGTTTAAGGGATTTATAGGCGTAGGGCGAATATCAAGCACCGTACCGTCTGCACCAAGGATATAATATTCCGTCCCCGTCGCATTTTCCACTGCATATACTTCCGCATCTTCTACTACGTTAATAATCAAGCGGTTGGGATAAGATTTTTCAAACGTCGTAATGTGGAAATAGGGAAATTCCTTCAAAATGTCCCTCGCCTTTGCATCACTCGCAAAAAAGACGCTATCTTTTTCATACGCTTCTTCCAAGCGGTTTTGCAGTTCTTCTGCCTGCACTTTTGCTTCCTTAGTAACCAAAGAAGTGTTTAGGGTAACCTGCTCCACCCTGCAAGCGGCGGAAATCCCTAAAATCGACACGGATAAAAATATCAGCGCCGTCAATAAAATTACCCATAATTTCTTTTGCATGCCTTATTCCTCTTTTGCCTATATCCTGACCCGTTTAATTTTCGCGCCAAGCTTCCTAAGTTTCCCTTCAAAATCCGCATAACCTCTATCAATATGCGAAATATCAACCACAGAGCTTTGCCCCTCGGCCTTTAAGCCCGCTAAAACGAGCGCCGCGCCGCCCCTTAAATCGCTTGCCG
>JAZUQM010000016.1:0-3907 GCA_045605705.1 Candidatus Scatosoma sp. | reverse complement strand
TGCTTTCGATTACCGCCGATTGCGATAAGGACGCGTTGGTTGGTAAAGTAAAAAAGGACGGTCCTGCGTGCCACACGGGCGCGGAAAGCTGTTTCTTTCAACCCTTGTATATCGGCGAGGAAACGCAGGCGTTCAAACTTGAGGGCTTGTATAATTTACTCATGGGGCGCAAAAAGGAGCTTCCCCAAGGCTCGTATACTACGTATCTTTTTGAAAAAGGCTTGGATAAGATATTGAAAAAAGTGGGCGAGGAATGTACCGAAGTCATCATCGCCGCCAAAGCGGACGATAAAAAGGAAACGGTGTACGAAATCGCCGATTTAACCTATCACCTGCTCGTGTTGATGGCGGAAATGGGCATTACGGTAGAGGACGTAAAAAAGGAGCTTGCCTCCCGCCACGTCATCGACCATAAAGTCAAACAGGAAAAAATGACCAAATAAGTTTGGTCATTTTTTCTTTGCTATTGACATAGTAGAAAAGATTTGTTATAATATGGAAAAGGAGGCGAGTAAAATGAAGTGGAGAAAATGTCTGACAATATTAGTAACGCTTGTCTTGGCAACAAGCTGTTTTTCGGCTTGTGAAGAAGAAACTGACAACTCCTTTACCTACGATTATGCGGGCAATAAGGGTAGGGTAGTGCAAATCGACTTAATCGACTATATCACTGATGCAACCCGATGGTGGGCTAGATGTGATAAAGATGCGATACCTGATTATGATTTTAAGTCTTTTGACGAAAGTAAGGTCGAGTTGAAGGAAATATTGCCTACGGAAGAAATAGACGGCTTTTTATACGAATTATCAACTAAAACGATAAACCGAAATCGTCAGGAGAAGAGCACGACTGAGATAAACACGCCTTGCGGTAGGTCCGTTCGTATTACGTATAACGACGGCTCGTTTGATTTAATATCCTATTTCTCTTATTATGAAAACGAGAGTAGTACATATTTAATCAAGCAAGCTTGTTATGCGGAGTTTGACGCGAACGGTGGTATTATTAGTATATCATGGATAGACGAGTATGGCTGGTACACGCTTGTTGCGGCAAATTATTTTGATACAAAAATAGAGCCGATTGAATGTAACGTTGAAGTGATAGAGGTGGTAGAATGAAAAGTATTTTTAAGAAATTTTCCCTTTTCACTGTCATATTGTCTATGCTTTTTACAATTGTCGGCTGTACGCCTTATATGCATTATTACGGTCCGGCACCCGCGCCATTAGAAGTAAAGGCTATACAATTAATCGAGTATGACAATCCAAACGTTCAAACGCAAGAATATGTTATAAATTTTAATGCAAAGCATGCGTTTGAAAATTTCGATGAAAGTAAATGTACGGTTTTGGAAGAATTAGATAAAGAGAACTTTTTAGAATTTGAAACGGATTTATCCGAGGGCGTAGGCGGAGGAAATGCCCTTAAGCGAGGTCCTATAGGGCAAGGCATTCGCATCATTTATAGCGATGAAAGTTTCTTTGTGTCCACTTGGGGCGAGGTTGAGGAGAATTCCAACTGTGAAGGTTTTGTGGGGGATTATAATGCCGATGGAACACCAAAAGAAAACAGTTGCATGGGCGTTGACCCTATGTATTACATGATTGTCGCGGCGAATTATTTTGAAACGAAAATATCGCAATAAAAACAAAAAAAGTATTGACAAACTGGGTTTAATGTTGTAGAATAGGTATATACGCTCATAGGAGATAGGGAAAATGAAAAAGAAAAACGCGAAAAAGCAAATGGACTATGCGGATATTATCGAGGCGATTCTCGGCGGCGGGGATGCTTGCAACCTTGCAGGGCATAACGCGCAAATCGTTACGGGGGACGCAGGGCTTGCAAAGGTGCTTGTAAAAGGCTTTTGCGACGCGCATACGGATAGCGTGGACGTAGTATTCACGGATAGTGCATGCATGGAAGAATTTGCGACGGTCGAAGAAGAACCTCAAACGGAAGAGGTAGAGGCTGTGCCTGTAGAAGAAACGGAAACGGTAGAGGCTACGGACGCGGTTGCGGTAGAAGAATAAGCATTTAACAATAAAAACGAGGGAAAACGGTCATACCGTTTTCCCTCGTTTTCTTTCCTTGTTTTGTGGATGCAAAATATGTTGCCAAATATTTTGATTGGCTAGGGGCAGTCTAAGGCGTTCGTTTAGCTAAAACCTTGCCCGTTTTTGCGTTAATCAAAAAGGCGTGCACGTTGCCGTTTCTTTCTATCAAGCCTACGTAATAATAGGGGGCGTCCTCATAGATTAGCCGCATATAAATTTCTCCCGCAAAGCCGTATTTGTCCGTGAGCGAGGTAAATAGCTCGCTTTCCTCTCGTTGTAAATTTTTAAGTACGTGCTCAGGGGTAAGCGTATCCTCCGTGCGGACGGAAATGGCGGTAAGGGATAGCGTGCTTTCTCCGTATTCGATTTGGAATACGATTTCTTGCTCATGTTCAATATCGAGGGGACAGGCGTAATAGTATTCTGCTTTCACGTTGTCGTAAGACATTTCGCCGCCGTACTCTTTTCCATGCAGAATAAAGGAAATGTTGCAGGTTTTATCCCCCTCGGGGGCTACCAGGTACGCCTCTAAGCGTCGATTGCACTCCATAGGGATACCGTCCATGGCGTAGGGGGCTTCCTTGGTAACGGCAAAAACGCGTAGGGAAAATCCCTCCGTTTTGGCGCAGAAAATATTTCCTCGCAGCTCGGATACGTAATCGAAATACTCCACGTTTTTCGTGCAGGAGGTAAACAGGCAAAAGGTAAAGATAAAAAGAGTAAAAAAACCGTATTTAAGGCGTCTAAAAACATTCATGATACAGTATATTAAAAAAAACTGCTGTTCATGCCCAAATAATTTCGTTCATACAGTTGCTTTTTTTATTTTAATATGTTAAAATAATAAAAATACAATGGGAGGGAAGGTATATGGGCGTGGACAAAATCATTCTCAGGGCTTTTTTGAGCACGCTCCTTGCCGTCGTTTGCTTGATTGCGGGTATGGCATTGTTTTTGGTAGCCGCTTTTCCCTCCACCCTCATGGAGCTGTCGTATAGCTTGGGTATGGATTCGTCTAGTATTTGGTATGCCAAGCGTGCTTATAAACGCAGCGATGATATTTATTTCATAGCGTACGCAACCGACGTGGCTATCGGTATGGGGGATTACGAGAAAATAGAATACTGCGGGGAAAAACTGCTTGCGGACAATGAGTTTGTATGCTACTGCGCGGAAAAAAATAAAAGTTTACCTGATTCGGTAAGTATGACCTACGAGCAGTACGTCTATGGGCAAGTATGCGTGGCTATGTACGAGCAGGGGAAAAAAGCGGATGCGGTAGAGCGCGCGTTTGAGCTTACTTCGGGTTTCCCGAAGAACAACGCAGTGGTTGCGGTGTTGTACACAGCGATAGGGGATAAGGACGGTGCGACGGTTGCGCTGATAAAAGGGAAAATGGAACAGACGCAAGGCACGCTTAACGATACGGATAGAGCGTATTTTGAAGACGTGCTTGCGCGGTTAAGTGAGTAAATGGATGCATTTTGCAAATAGCAAAACGTCCATTTTCTTTATAATTTGAAAAATTACAATTAAGGAGAACATACATGAGCAGAATAGTGAAAGAGGCTTTGACGTTTGACGACGTGCTTTTGATACCGCAGGCAAGTAACGTCTTGCCCGCGCAGGTGGATTTGAGGACGCAGCTTAGCGATAAAATCAAATTGAACCTTCCTCTTATCAGTGCGGCGATGGATACGGTTACGGAAAGCCGTATGGCGATTGCTATGGCGCGCGAAGGCGGCTTGGGTATTATTCACAAGAATATGTCGATTGAAGAACAAGCCATGCAAGTAGATAAGGTAAAACGTAGTGAACACGGCGTTATCACCGATCCCTTCTTCCT
>JAZUQM010000015.1:0-3134 GCA_045605705.1 Candidatus Scatosoma sp. | reverse complement strand
CTTGGGAAGCTGCCGCCATACCGCTAGGCGACACCTGCGTTTTGCGTCAAGCGCACTTGACGCTCTTATTATAACCTCTTTTTTCTAAAATGTCAACGCTTTTTTTAAGCCTTTTTGCAATTTTTGCACGTACCGAAAAATTCTACACTGTACCCGCTTACGTCAAAACCATGGTCCGCCATAATCTTTAACCCGCCCAAAGGCAAGCCCTCCGCTTTGACGTCCGCTACCTTTCCGCACTCCGTACATCTCGCGTGATAGTGCGGTTCCACCCTGTAATCGTAGCGAACCTCACTGCCCGCCGAGCGGAGCTCCAACGCTCTCCCGCTGGAGGCAAACCCCGCCAAAACGCGGAACACCGTCGCGCGCGAAACACTTGGCGCGTTCTCATGCACGTACCCGTACACTTCCGTCGCCGTGGGGTGATCCAGTGTCTTTAACGCATCGTATATAATCTGTTTTTGTTTGGTTTGCCGTTCCTGCAAAGCTTTTCTCCTTTATTGAGATTGAATACTGATTATAGTATAGCATACCTTTACATATTCGTCAAGTGGTTTTACAAAAAAAGCTCCGTTTTTATGCGGAGCTTTGATTTTTTATACTTTTTTTGCATTGATAATGGCGATTTCTTCACCCGTATTCGCGTCAAGGAAAATAAAATACTGCATTTCCCCATACGAACAAAGAAACTCATAAGCGGGACGTTCTCCGCCCGCGGCTGCCACCACGGCAAGGCGGGAGCTTTCTACGTTCAGCTTATCGCTGAGCTTATTATACGCCGTTTCAAGGCTGATTTTGGCATTCACCTCATCCCTGTCCTTGTGATTTTTCACGTACTTGGTTGCATCCATGCCCGTTACCACGCCGCGAGTACGGCAAACCTTAACGCGCACCTCGTCGGGATAATAAGCTACGCCGTCCTCCTCATACACGAAAGTAAAGTCCGTCATCGTGCCGTTTTCTCTAAAGCGAGCCACCGTCAAATCTTCATATCCAAGGCTCCCAAGGAATTCCTCGGCAATACGCTCAGCGTTATCGATATCGAAGTTTTCCGCCGTGCATTCCTCGTAATAATCAAAGCGCAACAACGCCCCGTCCGTTTGACTGACCTCAGCGAAAAGCATCGTGCCGTTTTTATCATAGCCTTGCATATTATACGCGGTATATTCACGAGAGACCGTTTCCCCTACGCATTGATATTCGGCAATATCGTATTTTTGGAAATACGCCTTGCACAGCTCGCCTGCGCGCGCGGGATCTATCCTTGTCTCCTCGGGTTTAGGCATTTGCGCCATACCTGCCCCCTCCGCTTCACCTTTTTCCATATTTGGACGGTTCTCCTGCAAGGTAGCCTTTTCCAAGCGCTCAAGCGCCTGCGACACCATACCCGCGCCCTCTTTCATATATCCCATTAAGTCTTTGTCCGTCATATTGTTGGTCAGCTTGTTAAGCTCTTCACGAACGCCTTGGTTGATACGGTACAATTCCTCAAGCTTGGCAATATCCTCACTCGAAAGCGTTCCGCCCTTTCTAAGCTTGGCAAGCATACGCTCGCATTCCGCCGCCGTACGGTTGAAAAACTCAGTAATATTTCTATCCTGCTGCGCTTCAATGGGCAGCTTTTCCAAATCCGCCTCCGCAAGACGCGCTTGCACCAAAAGGTCGGTTAAAATACGCCCCTGCTGCACGGAAGAATTGGAAATTCTAACACGGTCCAAATCGTCGTTCATATTGTCCATAATCCCCGTCAGCTCGTACATGGTGCCCTTGTGCGCACCCATAAGTGCACTGCGGGTGTTCATCATTTCCACACCGCCCACGGCAACCGTCGTGGCAAGCGCAAGCGTGGTTACACCCAAGGTTACGACCGCGGCAATCCAACCGCCGTATCCTTTTGCACGGCTTTCCCTTCTTTTGCCGTTTTCCTTTTTACGGTTTGATTTTTGAGCCCGCTTTTTGGATTGCGCTTGTTTTTTATTTGCTTTCGCGTGCGCACGCTCTCGAATACGTTCTTCTTTTTGCGCCGCTCTTTTTTCCGCAAGCGCCTTCTTCTCCGTTAAGCGCTTTTCCACCTGCGCTTTCTTTGCCGCGGCGCGTTTTTTACGCAGAGCCTCTTTCTCTGCTCTTTTTTTAGCGCGTTCTTCCTTGCGTTTTGCCTGTGCTTCTTTACGCTTTAACGCTGCTTCTACCCGCGTTTTTGCCGCCGCGCTTTCCTTTTCAGCCGGGCTGCCGCTTATCTTGGCGTTTTCCTTTTCCGCTTTGACGGAATCCCCTAACGCCGCGTCCCCTTTGGCCGTTTTTACACTCTTCGTTGCCGTGCGCTTTTGCGTACCGTTTTTCACTTCCTTTTCCACGGTTTCCACTTTTTCCGCTCCAGAAGACTGATTGACTGCGATTTTCGTTTCTTTTTTCTTCATATTCATACCCCCTTATATCGCAAAAACGTGTTTGCCGATTACCGTTACCGTTTGTCTGTCGAATATCCAAGAACTCGTCGCCACGGCGGGGTTGTAGTAATAAATCGCGCCGCCCGAAGGGTCCCAGCCGTTGATAGCGTCCCTTGCCGCGCGCATCGCCGTTTCGTTGGGCGTAAGATTGATTTGCCCGTCGCTAACCGCTGTGAACGCGTGCTTTTGATATACAACACCCGAAATTGTGTTCGGGAAAGAGGGATGGCGCACGCGGTTAAGCACCACCGCGCCGATTGCGACCTGACCGGTATACGGCTCCCCTCTGCCCTCGGCATAAATCGTCTTCGCCAAAAGGTATACCTCGGAGCTGTTAAATCCGCTCACCTCGGTACTGCCCCCGCCTGATTGTCCCAAAAGCACCTCGTAGGAGCTTGTCATGCCAAGCGCCTTATAGGTGGATTTCCCCACCACGCCGTCGGCAGTCAAGCCGTTCTTTTTTTGGAAAGCGATTACCGCCGAACGCGTACCTGCGCCAAAAACGCCGTCCACGCTGCCTTTATAATATCCCCAAAGCTTTAACCTGCGCTGCACCTCGCGCACTTCCCCGCCCTTAGAACCTTGGCGGAGTACCGCCGTATTGATAGAAACTATTTCTTCCTGCGCCGAAAGCGCGGACGCGTTTTGATTCACCCCGCCGACCGCGCCGATACCGGCAATCAGCCC
>JAZUQM010000014.1:0-2585 GCA_045605705.1 Candidatus Scatosoma sp. | reverse complement strand
ACCTCGTAGCCTGCCTCTGTAACTGCATTTACAAGCGTTTCGTCCGCAACCGTATCGTCCGTAACAAAGGTCGCCGTTTTCTTTTTGAGGTTAACCTCTATTTCGCTAACCCCCTCGATACTTTCAAGCGCCTTGGTTACGTGCGCAACGCAGCGCGGACACATCATACCTTCTACTTTCATTGTTCTTTTCATATCGTTTACCTCTTTTAATTTCTTTTTTCCAAATCTCGTAAGCCTTAAAGCGTTACTCACCACAAACAGCGAGCTAAGCGACATACACGCCGCCGCTATCATGGGATTGAGCGTAAACCCTGCAAATGCGAACACGCCCGCGGCGACGGGAATCGCCACGCAGTTATAAAAGAACGCCCAAAACAAGTTTTGCTTGATATTGCGTACGGTAACCTTACTCAACTCGACCATGGTACCCACCAAACGCAAATCCCCGCGGGATAATACGATGTCCGCCGCGTCCATGGCGATATCCGTACCGTTGCCCATTGCAACGCCGATATCCGCCGCTTTTAACGCGGGACTGTCGTTGATACCGTCGCCTACCATAGCAACAAAACCACCTACCTCTTGCACGCGAGAAACTGCCTTCGCTTTATCCTCGGGCAAAGCCTCCGCAAAATAATCGGTAATACCCACTTCCTCTGCTATGGCTTTGGCAACCTGTTCGTTATCCCCCGTGAGCATACCCACGCGGATACCTTTTTCTTTTAATTTAGAAACTGCCTCTTTACTTTCTTCCTTTAATGTATCAGCAAGGGCAAATATCGCCAATATTCCCTTTTCACTTGCTAAATATACCACCGTCTTGCCTTGCTTGGAATATTCTTTTTCTAAAGCGTATGCTTTTTTATCGTCGATACCTGCAATCAGCTTACGGTTCCCTAAATAATAGGTGGTTCCCTCGAATCTCGCGCACGCGCCTTTCCCCGTTTGATAGGTGTAATCGACAATTTCAACGCGCACCTGTCCCACCTCTCGTTCGCAATACGTACGGATACACTCCGCTATAGGGTGGTTAGAGAAGCTCTCTATCGAAGAAGCGAGCAGCAACAGTTCTTTTTCGTTTTCTCTATAGGGAATAAAATCGGTAACCGCGGGCTTACCGACGGTTAAGGTAGCCGTTTTATCCAAAAGCACGCAGTTGATATCCTTGGCTTTTTGCAATGCTTCCGCGTCCTTATATAAAATTCCAAGCGACATCCCTTTCCCTGTTGCCGCCATGACCGCCACAGGCGTTGCAAGCCCTAAAGAACAAGGGCAGGAGATAACCAAAACGCTAATTGCATAATTCGCCGCCTTTGCAACGTCATAGGTTATTCCAAGCCAAATCAAAAAGGTAAACAGTGCAATCGCCGTTACGGCAGGGACGAAAACGCCTGCAATTTTATCGGCAATTTTTTGCAAGGGTGCTTTACTTGCCCCTGCCTCTTTGACCATCTTCACGATTTGTGAAAGGGTGGTATCCGCACCGACCTTTTCGGCAACCAACTTCAAAAAGCCGCTAACCACGACGTCCGCGCCCGTAACTTTGTCTCCTTCTTGCACCTCGATGGGCATACTTTCACCCGTGATCGCCGCGCGGTCAACAAACCCATGCCCCTCGATTACCTTGCCGTCAACGGGGATATACTCGCCCTGTTTCACGACTAACACTTCCCCTTGCACGATATCCGCAAAAGGAATTTTGACTTCCACGCCGCCACGCTCCGCCGTTACGATTGCAGGCATAAGCTTGATGAGTTTTTCTATCTCGTCCCCCGTTTTGCGTTTGGATTTTTCTTCTAACCACTTACCAAGGGTAACAAGAGTCAAAATCATTGCTGCGGATTCATAGAACATATGCGCATGACTTACTTTACCCAAATACAGCAAAACGGTATAAACAAGGCTATATATGAAAGAAACCGCTGCGCCCATGGAAACGAGGGTATCCATGTTCGGCACTCGTTTTAAGAGGGCTTTAGTCCCGCTTGTGAAAAATTTGAAGTTAACAACGATTACCGCAATAGATAAAAGCATTTGCGCGGTAACGCTTATCCTCTCATCTAATTCATGCAAGCCTACCATACCACCCATAGAAAAAAACATTAAGGGCAACAGTAAACAAAGCGATATAAAAAATCTTTTCTTTAAGCGGTTAGGCTGAGGTGTTTTTTCCTTTAACGCATTTTCCTCAAAGAGGGTTGCGCCGTACCCAAGGTCTACTACCTTATCTATAATTTCTTGACGGGAAATCTTGTTTTCATCGTATTCCACAAGCATACTTTCGCCCATAAGCGACACTTCAGCGTGGGTTACCCCCTCGGCGCGTGCAATCGTACGCTCTATACCAGCCGAGCAGGCGGAACAAGACATTCCGCTAATGGAAAATTTCTCTTTCATGTCCTTCTCCTTTGAGAAAATTGTACCACAAAATCCCCGTATTTGTCAAGCAATTAACCCCGGTTAATTTTTTGTAAAAGTTCATATAACGCAAAAAGACGGGTGCTGAAAGCCACCCGCCTGATGCTTTACATTAGACGAAATTAGTCCTTTTTCTCTTCTTTTTGCGCAACCACTTCTACGCCG
>JAZUQM010000013.1:0-4312 GCA_045605705.1 Candidatus Scatosoma sp. | reverse complement strand
TTGTACGTAGGCATTGCGCCATACGCTACCTTAGTGTCCGTTTCTACCGTTTTTCCGTCTACTACCCACGTTACCGTATACGTTTCATCTTGGTCCACGTTATCGATAGATGAATCGCTGAAATCCTCTTCTACGGAAGAGGTGATGGAGCTATCTTCTTTAATAGAAGAGTCTTCATCGCTTATACTTTGCCCGATAGAAGAAACGGACGCAGGCGGTTGTATGACAGGTATTTGACAGCCTGCAGCGCCCATTGTTAAAAACACCAAGAAAAGCGTTATAAGTAAGCCTATTTTTCGCATAATATCCCCTTAAAGTTTTATTATATAAATAAAGTATAACATATTAATCCCAAAAAGGCAATTATTTAACAAGAAAAACACCAAAAACTTAACGGTTCGACGTTTTAACGCCGAACCGAAAACATAAAAGCTCATTATTGGAAGAATGATATTAATTCCCTCTTGCTTGCAAATTTTTCAAAGAGATAATGCCCTCGAAAATCTCTTTTGCGCAGGGCGCGGCAACAACCGAGCCGTAATAGGCGCCTTGAGGTTCGTCCACAATTACAAGAACCAGATACTTAGGCGCGTCCGCAGGGAAAAAGCCCACAAACGAGGACACGTACTTGCCCGCTGCAATCCGTCCGTTTTCATATTTTTGCGCCGTACCTGTTTTACCGCCGACCTTATACCCCTCGATATATGCTTTTTTGCCGCTGCCCTCGCTTACTACCCCTTCCAGCATTTGCGCAAGCGCTTTCGACGCTTGTTCACTGAGGACGCGGTTTTGTAACACTGCTTTTTCGTCCTTAACTGTATAGCCATCGTCCGCATACACTTTTTTTACCAGCCTTGGCGTATAATAATATCCGCCGTTGACCGCAGCCGCAGTCGCACAAGCCAGCTGTATACCCGAAACGGCTATCGTTTGCCCAAACCCGATACGAGCCAAATCGCAGCCCCTTACCGCCGTTTGCGGCAGAAGCAATCCGTACGCCTCGCCACTATAATCGATGCCCGTTTTGCGCCCAAACCCAAACGCGGAAAGGTATTCGTAAACAGTCTCTTTGCCAAGCGACATGGCAATATCCGTAAAACACGGGTTACAGCTGGTATTTAGTGCGCCCGAAAGCGTTTGATTGCAATGCTTGCCATTGGCATGGTTACTCCAACATTTGACCGTCGTGCCGTCTACCGTGCGCGTACGCGAGCTTGGAAAAACGTAGCTCGTTGAGAACGCCTTAGGGTTGCCCTGCAAGTGTTCCTCGATATTCATTGCCGCGGTAATAATTTTGAAAGTAGACCCCGGCTCGTAAATATCACATACCAAGCGGTTTCTAGACAGGGCGTTCAAAAGCTCCATATTATCCCGCGGTACCTCGTTCAGGTCGTACGAAGGGTAATTTGCCAAGGCAAGCACCTCAAAATTTGTCGCGTCCAAAACAATACATTCCGCAGACGACGGCGAATACGCTTCATTCACCCGTTCTAGTGCGCTTTCAGCAAGCTCCTGTATCCCGTAATCAATCGTAAGCTGTAAATTATACCCGTCCTCGGCGGGAAGATAGGTAGCGACGCTGCCTTTGATTTCTACGCCGACAAGGTCGGTTTCATAGAGCAATTCCCCTTTTTTACCCGCGAGATAGGTTTGATAGAATTTCTCTACGCCCGTTGTGCCTACGCCGTCCGACGAGGTAAAACCAAGCACCTGACAAAGCGCGTCGCCTTTGGGGTAAAAGCGAATATTATCGCGGGAATAATATACCCCGTCCAAAGAGAGCTGAGATAAGGCGGTTATCTTATCCTTGCCTACCTTTTTTGCAATGGTTATCTCCGATGCTTTTTTCTTGGTTAATTGTTCGTAGACGGTTTGCGCATTCACCCCAAGCGCCCCCGCAAGCAACGCGGAGGTTTTTTCTTTATCCTTGACGGCGTTAGAACGCGCGTACACGGTATATGCCGTGGAATTATCCGCAAGCACCACGCCGTTTCTGTCCGTGATTTTGCCTCTTTGCGGGGCAATAGGAATTTCCCGCGTCCATTGATCGAGCGCGCGATAGCCTAATTCCTCGCTCCAAACCACCTGCACGTAGAAAAATCTACCGCATAAAAGACAAAAAAGAAAGGTTATTGCCAAGCCAACGGCAAATAACCTCTTTCGTAAAACCGATATAGAAAAATCTCGTTTTTGTTTGATAATCAATACCTCTTTAATTTCCCGATTGCACCATGCCTTGCGACAAAGCGTATTCGCGAATCGCCTCTTCGCTTTGCGCCGCTTCGATACGGCGTTGAATATTCTCGTACTGCTCTGTAAGCTGTTCTTTCTTTTGCTCCAAATTTTGAATTTTAATTCTCTTTTGGCTGAGCATATGCGTGTTAATACAAATCATGGTAAGCATAGCCACGATTACGCACGTAAACACCGCCATCACCACTTTCGCCAAGGGAGAAAGAGAATACTGTGCTTGCGTAGAAACAGCGGCCTGCGTTTTTACCGCGGGCGCAGCTTGACGGACGGGTTCTTCCACCGCCATTCTTTCAAACTTTTCCGTAGTAAACAACGCGTTTGCTACAGGGGAAATATATTCGGTAACGGTAGGCTCCTGCTCAAGAACAGCCGTATTGACCGCAGCGGGAGAAATATAGGTTACACTCTCCTCCTTTACGGGCGTTTCCGCATGCACCGCGTTTTCGACCGCAGCGAATTGATCCGCGACCGCATTTTGCAATCTGCGATAACGTTCTTTTATCATTGCGTTATGTTTTTGCGCTTCTAATTCCGCGCTAGATAATTGTGTTTGCTGTTCGCGTAACAATTCCATTTCCGCTCCTCCGTGTCTTAGTTCTTCTCAAGTTTCCCTTATCTTACAATTTTTCCGCGATCCTGAGCTTCGCGCATTTACTCCTCGAATTAGATTCGAGCTCCTCTTCGCTTGCCGTAATCGGCTTGCGGGTAATACTTTTGATTTCCGGCTTTTTTCCGCACACGCATACGGGGAAATTGCCGGGACAGGTGCAGGGTTTTTCCAATGCCCTGAACGCCTCTTTGACAATTCTGTCTTCCAAGGAATGAAAGGTCAAAATTGCGATGCGTCCGCCCTTTTTTAATCTTCTCGTCAAGGAAAGCACGAGTTCGTACAGTCCGTCGAGTTCTTCGTTGACTTCGATACGGATTGCCTGAAAGCTTTTTCTTTCGCAGGGCGCGCCGTAACGGAATTTTGCGGGAATGCTGTTTTTAATTATCTCGCAAAATTCTCCCGAGGTTTTTAAGGGCTTATTTTCCCTATATTTAACAATATTTCTTGCAATTTGCTTTGCAAAAGTTTCTTCACCGTAGGTTTTCAAAATTCTTGCAAGCTTTTCTTCCGAATAGGTATTGAGCACGATTTCCGCCGTAAGATAAGCAGACGTATTCATACGCATATCCAAGGGTGCGTTGGGGTTTCTATACGTAAATCCCCTGTCCTCGTCGTCGAGTTGGTGGGAGGATACCCCAAAGTCCAAAAGCGCGCCGTCGATTTCATCTACGCCCGCCCGCTCAAATACAAGCGAGAAATCCTTATAGTTGGATTTATAAATTTCAAATCTTCCGTCAAACTCCCTTAAACGCTTAGTTGCCGCCTCAATCGCTTCGTCGTCAAGGTCGGTAGCAATTAATCTACCCGTTTTAGAAGTTCTTTTGAGAATTTCATAGGAATGTCCGCCTCCCCCTACCGTGCCGTCGTACCAAATCCCGCCCTCTCTTAAGGCAAGACCTTGCATACATTCCTCCAGCATTACGGGTTTGTGCGAAAATTCCAACATTGTTTATATCCCCAGTTTCTTAAGCTCCGTATCGTAATCGATACCTTCGATATATTCGTAATATCGTTCAGCCGCCCAAATTTCCAAGCGGTTACCACGCCCTAGCGTGATAATATCCTTTTGGATACCCGCCATTTTTCTTAAAGCAGACGGCAATACCACTCTGCCCTGTGCGTCCTCTTCCGCCGAAAAGATACTCCCGAAAAAGAGTGCCGACGCTTGATTTCCTTCCGAAATCCCCTCGGCCGCCAAGCTGCTTATGGTATCGTCCAACTCGTCGTCCGCCATAACGCAGATACAACGGTTCATGCCGCGGAAAAAGCTGTACGACTTCTCGCCATCCTCCCCCGTCAGCTCCTTTTTGAACTTGGAGGGTATGCGCAAGCGGATTTTATCGTCCAACTGGTGTTCAAACATGCCTTTGAACATTGCGTTTACCTCCTTGCTTTATCCCTATACAGGTTGCATGACTTTATTATACAACCACTTTTGACCATTGTCAA
>JAZUQM010000012.1:0-2421 GCA_045605705.1 Candidatus Scatosoma sp. | reverse complement strand
CAATCCGCGAAGTAAAACCCGACGTTGAATTTAGCTTTACCCTCACCGACAAAGAAGAAAAATAAAATACAAGCCTCCCGAATATCGGGAGGCTTGTATTTTATTAAATCAATATCCTATTCTTACGGCAAACATCAAAAGCAATATCGTAACCAAGAATACGAAAAGCTGTAATTTCCAAGTCCATTTCACCCATTTCCCATAGGAAACGTTCGCCATGGAAAGCCCGATGAGGAGCACGGGATTGGTGGGAATAATCATATCCGTAAACCCGTCCGCGATACAGTAGGTCAAAATAACCACCGTAGGCGAAAGCCCCAGCGTCGTGCATATAGGCAAGATAATCGGCATAATCAGCATCAGCTTTGCCGAGGCGGAGCCTATAAAAATTTGCAAGAATAAAATCAAAAAGTACACCAAAATAATGCAAAGGAATTTGTTCTTTCCGCGCAGGAATTCAATAACCTTATACATAACGGTATCCAAAATTCCGCTTTCCGTCATAACGAGCTTTACGGACGAAGCGATGGCAATTAAGGCAACGGCAGGCAGCATGGACAGTGCGCCCTGTCCCATATGCTTGGCTACGTCCTTTTTATTTTCGCAAACGAAGCACCCGCAGGTAATCCCCCCTACAAGGAAGCTTACCGAAAGCAAAGGAATGGCGTAATCGGAAATAGCGCGAATACTTGCAATAAGCACCAGCATAACCAGCTGCACCGCAAAAAATACCGCATACACCTTAAAGATAAATCCGTCTTTTTCGCTTTCCTCCGTACTCATAACAAGGGTTTTGCGCTTTTCCAAATCCACTTCGTAAGTCAAGGATTTTTTTGGATCTTTAGATATCTTCTTCATATGTCCAAACAAAAATCCGCAAACAACGGCGTAGACGAACACGAAGAAGACTCCTCTAAGCCAAGCCCCCTGCAATACGTAGGTGCCCGCAAGCTTGGAGGCAAGCCCTACCGAAAAGGGATTGGTAATCGCCGCCGAAAAACCAAAACACGCACCCAGCATACAAATCCCTAAGCCCGTGAGGGTATCCAGTCCCATAGACAGCATAAACAAAACGACGATAGGAAGCAAGGTTACCAGCTCTTCAAACATACCGAAAAAGCTACCGAACGCCATGAAAATCAATAAAGCGATACAAATAACCAAATTTTTACGGTTAGAGAACCTACGCACCGTTTTCGAAATCACAATACGGATACCGTCCGTCTTATCCAGCAGGTTAAAAACGCCGCTCATAATCAGCAAAAACAGACTGATAAAAATAATCGTAAGCGCGTCCGAGGAGAAAAATACGCGCACGGGCGCGGTGAGAATACGCCAAATCGCAATCCCGTCCACTTCTCCTTGGGTATAAGTTCCGTCGATAATCCTATCCTCGCTATCCCGCAAAAACGCGCCCTGCGGGATGAAATAAGAGAGTGCGCCGCTGACAATTAGAATTGCCCCCAAAAGAATGACCACGAACAAAAATGAACGCGCGTTAATACTTGAAAACGCTTTGCTTTTTTCTTCTTGTTTTTCCATAGTAATATTCCAAGGCGAACCGTTAGAGTTTTTTGTGTTTACGCAGTAAACACAAGAGGCGCGCCTCTTATTTTTTATTTGTCGCTATTCCGTCAAAGCGCCGTTGTCGTAATGCGCTTTCAATAGCCCGCTCGCAATATACCATTCGACGCAGCAACGGGTATCTTTGGGTACGAAAAACCAAATCTCGTTACCCTCGTACAGCTCGAAATCTTCTCCCGCGCCAAAGAGCACGCGGTAAATTTCCGCAAGCGGAAACAGCTTTTCGATTTCCTCCCCGTCCTCGCTACCACGGTAGGTAAGCCCCGTTTTATCCAAACGGCAAATCCCTTTCCCCGCCTCGCGAAGCATGGTTTTTCCATCTTTAGAGGAATGCTTTAAGACTACCTCTTCTTCCAACGCAAAATCGGGGTTTTGCGCGATTTCTTTTTCTAATTCCGCCGACTGCCAATCGTACCACTTTGCAAAGTTTTCAAAGGGAACGGGCTCGGTAAACGCATACCTTCTATCCAGTGTTCTTGTGAAATCGCACTTTTCGCAATACACGCGCTTACCTTCCGTCTTCATGCTGTAACGACTGTTACACTGCGGGCAGCGGCAAAGAATATTTTCAAGTCCCACCGCCATATGCTTACTTTTGTAACGGATATTAGGCTGCGTTTTCAGCCATTCAAACTCGTCGTAATAAAGCGCGTCGTCCACACGGACCTTTACCTCGTCCAAGGAAAGATTTTGCAGTTCTTCCTTTGTAAAGAGCTGCTCTAAAGTTCCCTCCACGCGCGCCCCGCGGCGAAGTCCCTTCCCCCATTTGGGTTTTGCAAAATAATCCCCACGCATACGGATAACGTAGACAGGCACGCCCACGCGTTGAATAAAGCG
>JAZUQM010000011.1:0-8424 GCA_045605705.1 Candidatus Scatosoma sp. | reverse complement strand
CGCGACGTTTCGGGCGAGGGCGTACAGCAGGCACTCCTTAAAATTATCGAAAGCACGACGGCAAACGTTCCTCCTCAGGGCGGTAGAAAACACCCCAGTCAAGAGTGTATCCGTATCGATACCACAAATATCCTCTTTATTTGCGGGGGTGCGTTTGTGGGCTTAGATAAAATCGTGTCCTCAAGAAAGGACGACACCACCTTAGGCTTTGGCGGAAAGGTACGCCTTGGCGCAAACGAGGCGGACTATTCCGTGCTCGACGACGTGAAACCGCAGGATTTGACGAAATTCGGGCTTATCCCCGAGTTTGTTGGCAGACTGCCTATCGTTGTCAATCTCGACCCCCTCGGTGAGGACGCACTTGTGAAAATTCTCACCGAACCGAAGAATGCAATCATCAAGCAGTACCAAAAATTGGTAGGCTTTGACGGTGTAAAGCTGACGGTGGAAGAGGACGCGGTACGCGAGATTGCACAAACGGCAATTCGCTTAAAAACGGGCGCACGCGGGCTTAGGACGATTATCGAAAGCGTCATGACCGACGTCATGTACAAAATTCCCTCCGAGGACAACGTGGAAGAGGTTGTCATCACCAAGGAATGTCTAACGGACGGCGCAACGCCCAAGCTTATCTACAAACAAGCGTCTTAAATTGTAAAAACACGGCTTTTGTCGTGTTTTTTCTATAAATAAAAATAAAATTTTTATAAATACTCTTGACTTAACGTTGTTTTTGTTGTATAATAATCATATAATAATGTATAGGAGTGCGTATTTTTATGGAAAGACCTGAATACGTTGCAAAAAGAAGCGCTTGGTCGATTATTCGTTTCTGGCGAATTTTAGTATTTTGGATCGCTGTACCCGCAGTGCTTTTCTTTGGTGTAAAATTATTGGAGCTTGAACTTAATCCCCTGATTTTGCCCATCGTTTGGCTTGCGCTTATGCTGGTCATCTTTATTTGCAGAATCATTGTGATTAAGAGCCACCGCGTTGAATTCTACAAAAACAAGGTTGTGGAAAAGTGGGGCGTATTTGATATTGAAAAGAAGAGTAACGTCTTCACTGCAGTGCTTGCCGTTAAGGTAGACCAAAAATTCTGGGGTAGAGTTTTCGGCTACGGCGAAGTGAAAGTAGATATGGTCGGTCCTTGGGACGTAGACCTTACGAGAATTAAAAAGCCCAAGAAATTGCAAAATTATCTTGATTCCCGTATCGCACACGTAAAGGGCATGCATCAATTTATGGCAAACTAAACTACATAAAAATCAAACGCGGCGAATATTCGCCGCGTTTTTTTTACTCTTCTCTCTCTTCTTCCTCGTCCTCGAAGTGTTCTTCGGGGGCGTTTGCGATATCGATAATTTCTCTAAGCTTTCTCAAAACGTCCTCTTTGCCGTAGCCCGTTTCCGCGCTTGTGGCAAGCAGGTTGTTTGCGCCTAAATACAAATCGGCGGCAATCGCCTTGATATGCTCTTTAAGCTTCATTCTCGACAGCTTGTCCGCTTTCGTCAAGGTTACCGTAAAGGGAATGGTGTGGTAGTGCAAAAACTCAATCATTTGCACGTCGTCTGCCGTGGGGTCGTGTCGACCGTCCACCAGCATAAACACGTGCGCGATATTCCCCTTATCCTTAAAAAATTGGTCGAGGGTTTTCGCCCACTTTTCCTTTTCGCCCTTGGATACTCTCGCAAAACCGTATCCTGGCAAATCGGCAAGGATAAATTCACCGAAATCAAAATAGTTGACAAGCCTCGTTCTGCCCGGCTCACTGCTTGTCTTGGCAAGTTTTTTTCGATTTGCCAGCATGTTGATAAAGGAGCTTTTTCCTACGTTGGATTTTCCGCAAACGGCTATCATCGGCTTATCGGGCGTGATAAACTGCTCTGCACGGGCAGCCGAGGTGATAAACGTCGCGTTTTTAATCACGAGCGCGGGTGGGTTATTTTTATCGTTAATCTCGTACATGGGTAGCCTCTTTACTTACAACGAACGGTGTTAAACCGCTCTTCCTTCGGTATTGCGGGCAAAGGGGCTGCCTTTGGCGCGCGCTTTTTTGCGGGAGCTTTTTTCCCGCCCTCTAATACCAAATCGAACACCTCTTCCACGCGTTTAACGGGGAAGAAAGTAAGCTCGTTTTTAACCACCTCGGGCAGCTCGTCCAAATCCTTTTTGTTGCCCTCGGGGATGATAACCTTTTGAATTCCCACCCGTCTTGCGGCAAGGGATTTTTCCTTTAAGCCGCCAATGGGCAGCACCTTTCCGCGCAAGGTGATTTCCCCCGTCATCGCGATATCGCCTTTTACCTTTTTACCCGAGAAAACGGATAAGATTGCCGTGGCAATGGTTATCCCCGCGCTCGGCCCGTCCTTTGGGGTTGCACCTTCGGGAACGTGGATGTGCAAATCAAAGGAGGTGAACTTGTCCGCAGGAATACCGTATTGCTCCGCATGAGCGCGGATATAAGTCAAAGCCGCTATGGCGGACTCCTTCATCACTTCGCCAAGCTTACCCGTAAGCTTAAGCTCTCCTTTACCGGGAACGAGGGTTGCCTCTACCGTCAGGGTTGTCCCGCCGTACGCCGTCCAAGCCAAGCCCGTAACCGCGCCAAGCTCTTTTTCAAAGCGGTCGTTTTCAAGCTTATAACGAGGCGAACCCAAAAGGGAAACTACCGTATCCGCGTCCACGGTAACGTGGGGCAGGGCTTTATCATTTGCGTACTGCACTGCGATTTTTCTGCAAAGCGTACCGATTGTACGCTCTAAAGTACGCACGCCCGCTTCTAAGGTGTACCCCTCTATCACGGCTTTTATGCCATCTAAGGTGAAGCTTGCGTTATTGTCCGTCAAGCCGTTTGCCGCAAGCTGTTTGGGTACGAGATAGCGCCGCGCAATTTCCGTCTTTTCTTCAAGAGTATAACCCGAAAGCTCGATAATCTCCATTCTATCGCGCAAGGGCGAAGGAATAGTGTCTAGCGAGTTTGCCGTTGCGATAAAGAGCACCTTGCTCAAATCGTAAGGATATTCGATATAACGGTCGCGGAAGGTGGAATTTTGCTCGGGGTCGAGGACCTCCAACAGTGCGCCCGACGGATCGCCGTGCATATCGGCGGTGATTTTGTCGATTTCGTCGAGCAGGAATACGGGATTTATCGAACCCGCATTCTTCATGCCGTATAAAATACGCCCGGGCATTGCGCCGATATAGGTGCGGCGATGGCCGCGGATTTCCGCCTCGTCCTTGATGCCGCCAAGGCTCATGCGGACGAAGTTTCTATTCAAGGCGCGGGCAATCGACTGCGCGATACTCGTTTTACCCACCCCAGGGGGGCCGACAAAGCACAAAATCGGGGCTTTCATGGTCCCCGTCAGCTTCAAAACAGCGAGATACTCGGTGATGCGCTCCTTGATTTTTTCCAAGCCGTAGTGGTCTTTCTCCAAAACCGCCGTGCAATCGCAAAGACGCTCGGTATCCTCCGTTTCCTCCGTCCAAGGCAGGGCAAGCACCTGTTCCAAATACCCCGAAATAACGGTGTATTCGGGGGAGGAGGGCTGCATTTTGCCCATGCGCGAGATTTCCTTTAAGCACTTTTCTTCTAACCCCGCGGGGAGCTTCTTCGCCAAGATTTTCTCGCGGTATTCGTCCTCTTCCTTGCCGTCGTCGCCAAGCTCGGTATGAATGGCTTTAAGCTGTTCTCTAAGGAAGTATTCCTTTTGGTTTTTATCGATATTTTGGCGTACCGCGTTTGCGATTTTCTTTTCGATTTTGGAAATTTCCAGCTCGTCGTTCAGGCATCTTTCAAACTGCTTTAAGCGTTCGATTAAGCGTTCCTCTTCCAAAATAGCTTGCTTAATCTCTAAGCGCACCCGCATGGCGGCAAGGGCGATATCCACGTATTCGTCCGCGCTGTTCGTGCGTTCTAATTTCGTAAACGTTTCCTTGGGGATTTTTCCGTCTGCGGCAAGCACGTCCTTAACAAGCTCTTTCGCTGTGCGAAAATGCGCTTCCTCTAACACCTCATCCCCGCGTTTAAGAGAAAGGGGTTCGGCAACGCCGAAAAAACACTCGTCCTCCTCGTCAAAGGAGATAACGCGCGCTTTGGCGCGGTACAGCCCCTCGCAAAGGACGCGGATAACTCCGCCCGTAAGCTGTGCCACCTGTTTTATTTTTGCAACCGTACCTACCGTGTATAAATCCGCGGCGGTAACGTCTTCTTTTTCCGTTTGTTTTTGTGTGAGGATAAATACCAACCTATCCCCGTTGCTGGAAGACCTGTCCACTGCCTTGAGGGTGGCTTTTCTGCCTACTTCAAAGGAAATATTCGTATGTGGGAACGCCACCCTGCCTCTAAGGGGCACGATGGGTAAAAGGTTGGTGTATTCCGTTTGTTTCGTTATCGTTTCCATAGTTATATATGTACCCGCTTTTCAGCGTTCTCAAACATAAAAGGGCGGACGCGAGGACGCCTGCCCTTTCGTACGCATTAAGCGTTATTACTTCTCCTCTTCCGTATCTGAATACGCATAGGTGGTGCGGTAATAGTATTTTTTATATCCGCCGCGGTCGTAGTAATTGGCGTTTTTAATCGCCTTATAGTCGTTTACGATGACCCCGAGCACGTTTGCTTTTGCAAAGGACAGGGTGTTAAGAGCGCGGGAAATATCGCTGACGAAGGAAACCTGATGACGGCACACGAGCGCGGCACCGTCGATGGTGGGCGCAAGCGCAAGCGCGTCGGACACAAGAAGCACGGGAGGGGTGTCGAATACGATATAATCGTAGCGTCCCTTAAGCTCGCTGATAAGCTTCTTCATTTCCTCGCTTTCCAACAGCTCGTAAGGCTTAGGCGAGTGCGTACCGCAGGTAATATACGAAAGGTTGCTGTTTTCAGGCGAAACGTGGATAATTTCGTCCAAGGCGTTATGTCCCGAAAGGTAATCGGAAAGCCCGGGTACGGGTTTTTGGTGGAAGTATTTTGCCACTCTGCCCTTGCGGATATCCGCGTCTACGACGATAACCTTTGCGTCGGAAAGAGCGAAGGAGAGGGCAAGGTTGACGGCTACCGTCGTTTTGCCGTCCTCGGGATAGCCCGATGTGAGCATAAGCGCAACCCCGCCGTTCCGCCTAGGAACGGATACGGAAATAGCGGCTTTGAGGTTACGGAAAGCTTCTGTTAACGAAAACGGGCTGTTCTCGTCCAAAAGATATTCCGTTCTGCGGTGGGTCGCGCGGGCTTTTTCCGCGGCTTTAATCACCCGTTTTTGGTGTATTCTTCTACGAATTCTGGAGATAAGACTCATTGTTTCACCTCCGCATTTTTATCGGTTGTGGGAATCATGTCTTCAATCGTGGGGATAACACCCAAAATAGGCACGTTGAAGTTTTTGGGGATAAGCTCGTAATTACGCAGGCACTTATTAGAGCGGTCTGCAATGATGACGATTACGCATGCCACCAAGCCTGCGAACGCCGCGCCCGCCAAGCCGTAAATAATCGCCTGCTTTTTGGTGTAGCCGGGGTTGGTCATGGCAACCTCGTCGTTACGGGTGATTCTTTGGCAATTCGTGCTATCGTAGCCCGTGGGCACGACCATGCGCTCCTCAATATAGATGGGAACAACCGTTTTAACCGTTTCCAAAAGCTCTTTAGCAAAGGGCTCGTCGTTGAGTACGGTGATTTTCACGTACACGAAGCTGCGCGCGAGGTTGGTGGATTCCGTGGTGGTTTCTCCCTCTTTCAAATAGGAGAAGGATACCGCCGAGGCGTATTTGTTTAAGAACTGCTTATATCTTGCCGTTTTTGCCCAAACGGTCATAACCTCTTCCCGTTTTTCCGCTGCCGCTACGTTGGCTTCTTTTACGGCGTTTAACGCTAAGACGGATTCCGCCTTTGAACCGCTGGTGCCGTCGTTTGCTCCGTCGTAAGCCGCAACCGCCGCGTTTAAGTCGTCCACGGGTACGTTTTCCAGCTCTTTATCGAAGATTGCATTTTCATAAGCGGCAAAGCTGTAGGAGGTGTTTGCAAATTTTGTACCTGCAACGTACTTTTTCCATTCCTGCTGTACGATTTTCAAATCCTGTTCCGCCTGGGCGCGTTTAACGTCGGATACAGCCTTTATCGCAGCCGCTTCGTCCACTTTTGCTTGCGCGGCGTCGATTAACGCGTCCAACCCGAGAGAAACCTCGTTCTCGTTCGCCCAAACGCCCTTTTCAGGGAGCAGGTCGCCTTTTAAGATGAGCCGCTCGATAAAAGCGTCCGAGTTCAACAAACGTACCATAGCGTCCATAACGGGTACGCTATATGCGCCGTAAATACCATACTGACTGACGTTTTCCGTATTCTCGTCCACGTTGCGGGATTCGGGATTGATATAAAATTCCACCGTTGTGCCGTAGTAGTTGACGTCGATGGTGCGCCAAATAGCAAACCCTGCGCCCGCCAAACCGCCGCAAATCACGACGAGGATAAGAATTTTTATTTTATTTAGCAAAACTTTAATCAGGTCGACCAAATTAAAGCCGTCGTCTATTTGCATTCTTTCTTCCATGCGTGCCTCTCTCTTTTTTTCAGTGTCATGTTATATTATAACATGTAATTCCTGTTATGTAAAGCCCTTTTCCCGAAATTGTCAACATTTTTCTTTTTTTCCTAAGCTTCCCAGCGTTTCATAAGGGCTTTGCGAGCGTGTAAAAAGTTCGGCAAATTTATTTTGCGGTAGAGAGAAGAGGTGGTTTTCTTCCTCGTCGTACACCTCTAACACCAAATAACTTCCGCGGGTGATAAACCGTAAAGCCTGCTTGACGGTGCAGGTATGAAGCACTGCGACCCGTCGAATTTCCGCACCCTTTGTAAGCGCGTCTTTATAAAAAATGTCCATCTTTGCGTACACCGCGCGCCCGTCTTTATTTCCAAACGCCCCGACCGCCAAAAATACGCCAAAGGCAAGCAAGGTGAAATTGGGCGTCCGCTTAAGGCAAAGCGCGATAAACCCAATAAGAAAAAATATCGAAAACAAAAGGGTAAGGGTACGGCAGATTTTTTCTGCCTGCCGTTCGGCTTTTTGCTCGTTCAAGTGTTTGGAAAAGAATGCCCGCGCAAGCGCGCATTTCAGCACCCGCCCACCGTCCAAGGGATAGGCGGGCAGTACGTTGATAAGCGCAATAGAGAGCGAGGAATAGCACGCGGTATCCGTAAACGCATACATGGTAGGGGCCAACCACCAAAGTGCGATGAAAAATCCCGCGGTAACGAGGTTACATAAGGGCCCGCAAACCGCGACGAAAATCTCGTCCTTAAAGGTAATGCCGCGCAAATCCCCGTCAATGACCGCGCCAAAAGGCATAAGCACAATTTGATTAAGTTTATACCCAAGCTTTGCCGCCGCGAATGCATGCGCGCACTCGTGCTGGATAGCAACGAGTGCGCTAAGTAAAAACAAAAACAACTCTCCCGTGAACGCGTACCAAATTCCCATAAGCCAAAATAGGGGGTGAACGCGAAGGATGCGCTTTTTTGAGCGGGACATAGGTTATTCTTCCGTGGGGAGCCAAGCGAGGCAGTTTTCCTCCGTAAGCTCGAAGCAATTCAAGAGCGTGCCGCTTGAATACATGGTAACCTGTACCTCCCCCTCGCCGTCCGTGTAACCCAAGGGCACATTACATTTCACTTCGTCGCCGACGGCGTAATAGGTTTGGTCTAACCCATTGATAACCCCCGAAAAGGTATTCGAATAGGTAATTTTAACCAAGTAAGACCCGTCTGCGTTTTGCGTAATATCCGCAATTTTACCGTCCGCAGCCGAGTATACGCAGCAGGCGTCCGTGAAAGACAAAATACCCGCGGGGGATAAGGAAAGTTCGGCGTTAGAAAGTTCGCTTACCACAGGGGAAAGGGTGAAGTCTTGGTATCCGCGTGTATCCGCTTGCGCCGTATCGTTCGAGGCGATAGAGCGGAAAAAGGTGTTAATGGCGCTATTGGGCATAAAGACGTTGGTCAAAAAAATTGCCCCGCACAGCGCGCACGCCGCCGCAAATTCCACCCCAAGCGCAATACGAAGCCGCTTTGATGGTGAATTCAACGCGGACATGCCCCACTCGTTTTCTTCTTCATTGTGGTGCAGCCCGTCTAAAAATCCGTTTGTTTCCTCTTGGGAATACAGCCGCACCGTGTCGATACGGTCGGGGATAGGGTCGAAACCCAGGCAGCCCTCTTCCGCGTCCTGTGCGTGCGGTTCGTCTTCACTTAGACGGTCGTTCACTTGCGCGATAACCGAATCCTTTAAGGGCGGGAGGGCGTTTTGCTCAAGGGTTTCCGCGGGCAATTCTTCTTGCGGTTTTTGTTTTTTGCGGCGCGCGGTTTTCCGCACTACGTTAACCGTGGATACGGGGATTTCCAGCATCTCGGCGTATTCGATTTCTTCGTTCA
>JAZUQM010000010.1:0-3977 GCA_045605705.1 Candidatus Scatosoma sp. | reverse complement strand
TCCACGGGAATAGACACGTTAGCTTGCACTCTTGCACAGGGCTTGTCGGCGATGCGGTCAATCGTCAAGTCCGTCACCGTCGCCTCGGCGGTCACGGAACGGGCACTCACGAAGGTCAACGGGTAAGTGACCGTAGCGGGCGTTATGCCTTCAAGCGTCAAAACGTAACCCGTCAGTTGGGTTTGTTTAATCCCCGCGTCGAAAATTTTCTCCACTTGAATACACACCTTCTCACTAAGCCCGTTCAACGGATTGCCCGTGATGGCACAAGGGCACTTCTCCGATTGAAAATTAGAAAAAAAGGACATGGTTTACCTCCTATGTTACGAATACGCCCGAGGTCTTCCTCGGTTCTTTCGCATTATCGTTTCTTATTATTATTGTATTCCTCCGCCCCTCACTTTGTTCATATCCGTATCCTCATGCCGATATAAAAAATATCCGTGCCGTTTTTTCTAAAATAGTTTTCCTCGCTCCCGCAAAGGAGCTCTTTCGTATCCCCCTCGCGGACGGTATAGGCGTTACCGCGCTCGGCAGGAATACGCAAAACCTGTCCCGCAAAGGGCGGTTTTGTTAAGCCGTTTTCCTTGACCAGTAGGTATTCCGCCACCGAAAAATGCGCCGCAATTTCAAGCAAGGTCTGTCCTTTTTGCACTTTATAATACCGTTTGTTTTGCGTTTTTAACATATAGCAATATATGCGCCTACACCCCAAAAAAGACGCATAATCGCAAAAACAAGCCCGTACAATAAACTATGAAAGCTTGTAAAACCACCGTCTACACCACCGCCACAATCGTAACCGCGCTCTCGATTGCCGAACGAGGCTTAGGGTTTTTATATCGCGTCGTACTCTCCCGCCTGATCGGCGCGGAGGGCTTGGGGATTTATCAGGTTGCGCTCTCCCTTTTCGGGTTATTTTTAACGATAGGCACGGGTGGGATCCCTATCACCGTTTCCCGTATGATTTCCAAAAGCAAAGCCGAGCGCCGACCCTTGGACGAACGAGGCGCGGTAAGCGCAGGCGTTTGCATTTGCCTTGCGTTAACCTTGCCCATATGCCTGTTCTTTGGTATCTTTGGAGAAAAACTCACCTTTCTTTTTACAGATAACCGCAGTCTTACCGTCTTTCGCATTCTCCTTATCGGGCTTTGCTTTTCCGCCCTGTACGCCGTGATTCGAGGCAGCTTTTGGGGAAATAAGCAATTCTTGCTCCCCTCCATTTTAGAAATCGCCGAAGAAAGCGTCATGGTCATTGCGGGCGTACTCCTTTTGCAAAGCGTTTCTTCCCCCGCTATGGGCGCGCAAAAAGCAGCTTGGGCGGTCGTGATTTCCTATCTCTTTTCCTTTACCGCGTCTTTCGTGTGTTTTCTCGTGCGCGGGGGCAAGTTTTCCCATCCTAAAACGCAGCTCAAACCGCTGTTCAACGCGACCATGCCTATCACCTTAGTGCGAGCAAGCGGATCGCTTGTCAACTCCGCCGTCGCTGTTTTACTCCCCGTTATGCTCATTCGCGCAGGCTTTGAGAGCGGGGAAGCGCTCGCTCTTTTTGGGGTCGTTTCGGGTATGGTTTTGCCCGTGCTCTTTATCCCCTCCACCGTCATCGGTTCCCTTTCCCTCGTACTCGTTCCCGAACTAAGCGAAGACTTTTATAAGAAAAATTACGAACGCTTGCGGAAAAACATCTTGCGCGGCATACGCTTTTCTTTTCTCGTGGCTTGCGTGCTGATCCCCCTCTTTTACGCCGTCGGCGAGGATTTAGGGAAATGGGCGTTTGCTTCCGCGCAGGCGGGTAAATTAATCGTTAAAAGCTGCCCTTTGCTTTTGCCGATGTCCCTTACCATGATTTCCACAAGTATCCTAAACTCCACGGGCTTTGAACGGCAAACCCTGCTTTTTTATTTCATAGGAGCAGCGGGGTTGCTGCTTTGCGTGCTATGTTTGCCCCGCTATATCGGGATATTCGCTTATACCGTAGGTCTGTTTGTAAGCTTTCTTTCCACTACCGCCTGCAATCTCGTTTTCCTTTTCAAAAAATGCCTTTTTTTTGAAAAAGAACGTAGGCAGATACGCGGGAAAAGCTTTTTGACCCCTCTTTTGCTTGTTTTGCCTATCTCCCTTATCGGCAAGGCCGCCAGCACTCTTTTGAGGAAAGTTTTGGGGGAATTTTTCGCCCTTGCGCTTAGCTCCGGTATCACCTTGGGGATTACCGCGCTTTTATACCTCCTTACCGGCGTAATCTCTTTTAGAAAGGAGAAATAATACTTTTTATTAAGAAAAAAACGTTTTTTTTCGTCGATTCCTTGACTTTTGGGAAAAGAAAGAGTACAATGGATACGTAACTTATTTTTAAGGAGAAAATATATGGGATACAAAACGAGAGAATGGCGTAATTCCATGCGCGTAACGCTGGATTACAACAACATGACGGAAAAGTTTTTAGGCGACAAGGGTTTTAGCGATAAAAAACTTGCCTCTTACGCTTCGCGCGCAAACGCTGCGTTTAACTACGTAAAGGAAAACCGCGGGAAAGACGAATTATACATGGGTTGGACGGAGCTTCCTTACAACCAAAAGGAAATCGTTGCCGATATTTTACAAACGGCAAAAGAAGTAAGAAAGAAATTCCAGTACTTCGTCGTACTCGGTATCGGCGGCAGCGCACTCGGCCCCATTATGGCGTTCAACGCGCTTTGCCACCTGCACTACAACGACTTGCCCAAATCCAAGAGAAAGGGCCCTAAGTTCTACGTAGAGGACAACGTTGACCCCGTGCGTATGCGCGATTTGCTCGACGTTATCGAACCCGAAAAAACCTGCTTTAACGTCATCTCCAAATCGGGCGCAACCAGCGAAACCATGACGCAGTATCTTATCATTCTCGACCTTTTGACCAAGGCAGGCGTGAACGTAAAGGACAACGTCATCTTCACGACCGATGAAAAGAAAGGCAACCTTAAAAAGATTTCCGACGAATGCGGCGGTATCAAGAGCTACGTGCTCCCCGACGGCGTCGGCGGCAGATTCTCTCAGCTTTGCCCCGTAGGGCTTTTGCCCGCGGCGGTACTCGGTATCGATATCAACGGCTTGCTTGCAGGTGCGGCATACATGGATTCCGTGTGCAATAAGCCCGCTATGCGCCGTAACCCCGCGCTTATGTCCGCCGTTCTTCAAGTTGCGGCTATGGAAGAGGGCAAAAACGTCGGCGTTATGATGCCTTACTCGGATAACCTTAAATTCCTTGCCGACTGGTATTGCCAGCTTTGGGCAGAATCTCTCGGTAAAAACGTAACCCTCGACGGCAAGCCCTGCAACGTAGGTCAAACCCCTGTAAAAGCACTCGGCGCAACCGACCAGCATTCGCAGGTACAGCTTTACACCGAAGGTCCTTTTGACAAGGTCGTTACCTTCCTTTCCTTGAAGAAGTACGCTTGCGAAATGCCCATTCCTCACGGCTGTGAAAATATCCCCGACGTAGCTTTCCTCGGCGGTCATACCATGGAGGAGCTTATTCAGGCGGAAAATGCGGCAACCGCATACGCGCTCACCAAAGCGGGCAGAATGAACTATACCCTTTGGATTCCCGAACTCAATGCATTCACCTTGGGTCAGCTTTTGTTCTTGTTCGAACTGCAAACCGCTTACGCAGGCGCAATGTTCAACATCGATACCTTCAACCAACCCGGCGTTGAAGAAGGTAAGAAAGCTACCTTTGCCCTTCTTGGCAAAGCAGGCTACGCAGCAAAGAAGGCGGAGCTTGATTCCCTTCCCGCAAAGGACGAGAACTGCATTATCTAAACCTTATTTGTACATACCCCTCGGACGGATTATTCCCGTTCGAGGGATTTTTTTTGTATATACGCAAAGCTTTTGGGCAATACTTATAACGGAACGAAAAACCCCGCCTTTACATATATTAAAAGTGAAGAAGTGTTTCGGGTTTTCAAAAGAGGTGCGATATGCTGAACGTAAAACGC
>JAZUQM010000009.1:0-6210 GCA_045605705.1 Candidatus Scatosoma sp. | reverse complement strand
CACGTGCATTGCTCGAAGCTGAAGAAAACAGCCGTCCCGCATTGAAGGCAGCAGGTTTCTTGACCCGCGACCCTCGTGCAAAGGAAAGAAAGAAGTACGGCTTGAAGAAAGCTCGTCGTGCACCTCAGTTCTCGAAGAGATAATTTCGACCTTTGGTCGAACAAAAAGTGCTCTGTTTTGGCAGAGCACTTTTTTTGTGAATTGAAAAGCCTTGCTTTTCGTGAATTGGCTAACGCCGTGAATTGAACGCTGTGCGTTCGTGAATAGCCGACTGCGTCGGCGTTATTGTAATATTTCCATAACGTCTTGCTATGCAAGACAATTCACGTCCCGTTAGGGACAATTCACCAAAGTTTCACGTGAACGAAGTGAACAACTCACCTTCTCTTTACCCTTTTCGCCCTTGCTTCGTGCATGGCGAGAAACTCCACGCAGGCGTTATCCTGCTCCTTTTGCTGCGGTTCCGGTTGGATGGTTTGGGACGGCGATTCCGCTTCGGCGGGCGGGTTTTCTCCTTTTTTTTCCACGGCGTCGGTTAGCGATTGAAGTAAATGAAACAGTCCAAAAGGCTCCAAAATAAAAAAACCTCCAAAATATAAAAAAATCACGTAAAAACCCTGAAAACAAGGGGTTTTTTGATTGCTTTAATTGACAATTTGATATATAATAGAATATGCGTTAGTAGTGTCGGTTCATGCACGCAAAAAGGGAAAACCCTGCGTATGAATACGGCGAATACACATTTTTAATTCAAGGAGTCCTTATAAAATGAGGAAGAACAGCAAAAAAATTCTTAGCCTGCTTGCAGCGGTTACCTTGCTTGGCTCGACGGTCGTTATGTCGGGTTGCGGCGGGGATTATTACAAAGCGGACGGGTTAGACGGCTACGTGGCGTCCCAAAATGCAGCAAACTCCAACGGCGGGTTCGCGGTAGAAAAGGACGGCTACGTTTACTTTATTAACGGTAAAGCGGAAAACACGGCGGAGAACAAATTCGGCGACGTTGTAAAGGGTGCGCTTATGCGCATTAAAAGCGCAGATTTGAATGCGGGCAACTACGCGACGGCGGAAACGGTCGTGCCTTTGCTTTTCGTTGCGGGTAACTATGACGCAGGTATCTATATCTACGGCGATTACGTGTATTTTGCAACCCCTACGACGGATAAAGACGTTAAAACGGGCGAAGTGGCAAACACCCACATCGATTTTAAGAGAGCTAGACTTGACGGTACGCAAGTTATGAAAAACTATTACTACCGTCTTGAAAGCAGCAATGCGAAATACCGTTTCGTAAAGGGCGACGACGGCGTGGTATATCTTCTTTTCGAAGAGGATGGCGCGTTAAAATCCCTGAATACGGAAGAGGAAGACGCGAAGCCTACGGTTTTGGTTTCGGGCGAAAGCATCTCTTATTATTACGATGAAAAGAACCCTGAAAATCCCAACGTGTACTATACCATGGGCGTTACCTATGATATCGATACGGCAATGTCCTCGACGGCGTCCTATAACCAAATTTACTCGGTAAACGCGGCGACGAAGGCTAAGGTAAACGCGGATGATGCGTCCTATACCGTAAAGGTATTCGATAGTGCAGCAAACAGCTACAAGGATTACAAGACCTACGACTTCGATAAATCCTACCTCGAGGATAAGAATGCGGAGGCAAAGAAAATTGCGAAAGAGAACGGTACGAAGTACAAGGCGCCTTACGACTTTGACGACTATTCTACCTATCCTTACGTGAACCTTGGTACGCTTGTGGTGGACGGCGTAGGTTCCAAGTGTGCATGGACGCAGTACAACAACGACGCGGAAAAGGATACCGTCCGTGCGGAATTGCAGGGCTATACCTATACAATCAACCGTTATGAAAACGGCGGTGTGTACTACACGAGAAAAGAGGTTGCGCCCAACACCAACCTGTATTATCTCGCGGACAATACTGCGGCGAACTCGATTTCCGCAAACGCGCAGGCAAAGGTTGCAATCAACAATACCGCAGACGTTAACGATATCGCTAACGCGCTCATTGAGGTAAACGAAGGGGTGCATATCTTTGTCTATACCTCGGGTAGCTCCATTTACAAGCTCACGACGGATGCCAACGGCGCAGAGGCAAGCAAAATCGAGCTTACCAAGCAAGCGTCCGGCGCAAAGCTTTGGAAGACGGAAGGCAACACCTTGTATTACACCACGACGGGTACGGACGAGGCTACGGGCAAGAACCTGAACGGTATGCGCCTTAACAGCATCAACTACAAGGGTACGGCGGATAAATATGATCCCATTCTTGGTATGAATGCCGAGGAGGAATATAAGCCCTTGACGGTAACTTACGTGGATATGGCGACCGCAGATAATTGGTATATGCCTGAAATTTTCGGCAATACGCTTATGTATGCAAACGCGCAGGCGTATGGCACGAATTCCTACTATTATATCGGCGCAACCGATTTGACCAAGGTTAGAGAAAACAACGAAAAGTACGAAGAAGTATTCGAAAGCATTAAATCCTACGATACGAACACCGACCTTCGCGAAGCTATGGAATATTACTTCCGCACGGGCGATAGAGAAGCGTTTGATACGGCTTACGGTAAAAAGCTTTATACCGAATACGAAAAGGAAGAATTTGATAAATTCGTAGCAAGCAAGGATTCCGAGGGTGAGGCAATCGCAATCAACAAGCAATCCGCGCTCATTGCAACGCTTGGTGAAGTGTATGCGGAAGACAGCGCGCTTATGAACGAAGGCTTGCTTACCTTGATTGCAAAGGAAACCGTCGTTGAAGAAGTAACCGAGGAAGGCGGCTTGAAGGGCTGGCAAATCGCGCTTATCGTGGTAGGCGGCGTGATTGTAGTGGCGGCGGCAGTTGCAGTACCCGTAGTGCTCGTAAGCAAAAACCGCAAGAAGAAAGCCGAACAAGAGGCGACTGTAAACGCTTACAAGCGTAAGAAAATCGATACCACGGATGACAAATCCATCGACGTTTACGCAGAGGACGAGGCGGAAGAATCCGCGAAAGAAAGCGAAGAATAAGGAAAAAATACCGTTTCCGTAGAGGAAACGGTATTTCTTTGCAAAAAATCGCAAAAAACTTTCAAAAACAGCTAAAAAACAGTTTACAAAATCGTGATTTCTTAATATAATATAGCAAAATCACGATAAACCGACGGGCTTTGCTTTCGTCGGGGGTAATGAGGGAAAATCAAATGGCGAGATATATTATTTGCCCCAGATGCGAATTAAACTTTATCGACGCGGACGAACAGGAGTTTTGCGAGGTATGCTTAAAAGAGCTTAGCGGGGAAAGAACCTTCACCGACGGCTTTGACGCGGAGGAGGGCATAGAGGAAACGGAACTTTGCCCTATTTGCGGAGAGAACTATATGGCGCTCGGCGAAAAGATGTGCGAGGAATGCAAAAAGAAATCCGCATACGAGGAAGAACCTGAAGAGGACGACGAGGATAAAGAGGACGCGTCGTGGAGAAGCTACCTCGACGACGAAGAAGAGGAAATCGATTTGGGTATTCCCGACTCCGAATTCGACGAAGAAGAGGAGGAAGAGGAAGAAGAGGAAGAAACGGTGGAAGAGGACGACTTCGAATACGTCTCCGCCGACGATTACTACGATATGGATGACGATGACGACGATGATGACGACGACTTCGATTCCTTCGACGACGATGACGCGCCTTCCCCGAAATCGGGCAAAAAGAGAAAGCGCGACGAAGACGATTTCTAATGAAAAGGAAAAAGAGCAAACACGGCTGTGTTTGCTCTTTTCTTTATAAATCGTCCGCGTCCTGTACGGGTACTTCCTTTTTGTTTTTAGGAACGCCCGTATAGCTTCCGTTGATATCCGTGGACGAGGGTTCAAAGGCAAGCTCTAAAGCCCGTTTGGTGGGGGCAGGTACGCGTTGACGCTTAATCTTCTTAGGCATTAGTCGTTGTTGCCGCCGTGCTGATAGTCATGGCGTTCGCCACAGCCTTTGCTGCCGCAATCCTTATTGCCGCAGTTTTTGTTCTTTTGATTGTTTTGGTTCTTTTTGTTTTTCATACTATTCTCCTTTTTGAAGGCTTGCGTAATATTTAGCGCTGCGGTTATTGCCGTACACCTTCAAAGGGTAAATGCAAATCCACGTAGCCTTGCTCCGCTTTGCAAAGAGGACAAACCTTCCACGCCTCGGTTGCGACGTGCATAAATCCGCATTCACTACAAATCCAAAGGATAGGGCTTTCGCTTTTGTACAGCGTGCCGTTTCTCACTCCGTCCTGCAGGTATTGGAATACGACTTTATGGTGCGCCTCTACTTCCGCAATCATTTTATACAAAGCGGCGATATCCTCAAACCCTTCCTTTTGCGCCGTAAGGGCAAAAGAGGGGTAGATATCCTCCGTTTCGTTTTTCTCGTCCATGGCTGCAAATTTTAAGCCTTCTTCCAACGTACCCATGTGAAAGGGATAGCCTGCGTCGAAGTCAATGTTATCTCTGCTGCCAGTTTTTTCAATAATTTTGTTAAAAAATTGCGTAGCGTGCACCGTTTCGTTTTTCGCAATCGTGCGCACCGCGTCCGCCAGCGTTTTGTATTTTTCTTTCATCGCGAGCTTTGCAATCATTTGATATCGCATGCCCGCCTGACATTCCCCTGCAAAACTGCGCGCAAGGTTTTTGTAGGTTTCCGTGTTTTCAAATTGCATAGAGTTCTCCTTTGAAGCTGCGCCGTGTATTACGCTTGCCTTCCCTGTCAGTATGCCCGCAAAATTTTCGTATATTCCTTTTTCCGCTTGGTAATTTTTGTGGGAAATCGCTTGCCCAAAAGGGGGGAATACGATATAATAAATATATAGTGAATTGTGAACTTCGTTCACGTGAAATGTTGGTGAATTGTCTTGCATGGCAAGACGTTGTGGAAATATTACAATAACGCCGACAAAGTCGGCAATTCACGAACGCTAGCGTTCAATTCACGGCGTTAGCCAATTCACGACGGCATAGCCGTCAATTCATTGCGAGGAGATAACTATGTTTCATATCGTTTTAGTAGAACCCGAAATTCCGCAAAATGCAGGCAATATCGCCCGTACTTGTGCCGCGACGGGTACGCATTTGCATATGATTAGACCTTTGGGTTTTGAGGTTACGGATAAATACTTAAAGCGGGCGGGTTTGGACTATTGGAACCTCGTTTCCATATCCTATTACGACAGCTTTGAGGAGTTACAGCAACAATATGCGGGCAGTCGGTTTTTCTTTTTCACGACTAAGGGTAGACACCGCCACAGCGACGTCGCTTTTAAGGACGGCGACTTTTTGGTATTCGGCAAGGAGACTAAGGGGTTACCTGAAGAATTGCTCATGCAAAACGAGGAAACGTGTTTGCGTATCCCCATGTTTAGCGAGGCGCGTTCTCTTAATTTGAGTAACTCGGTTGCGGTTGCGCTGTACGAGGCGCTTCGTCAAACGGACTACGAGGGGTTGCTTGAAGAGGGGGAGCTGCATAACCATAAATGGAGTGAAGTTACCAAATAAGGTATAAATATATTCAATATTGTCAATAACTTCCGTGTGAAAATCACGGAGGTTATTTTTTTATGAAAAAGACTTGCATAATTTTTCTATTGTCAATCATAATAAGTTTAACGGCGCTCTCATTTTGCGGTGTTTTTGGGAATGAGGGGGGCAGGTATGCGTTGAGTGCTAGTACGCAAAGCGAATACCTGCGCATTCATATCCGCGCGGACTCGAATGATAACGCCGACCAAGGCGTGAAATACCTCGTTCGGGACGAAGTGGTGGAGTATTTGACCCCGCTTGTCGCGCATTATCCCACGAAAAAAGAGGCGTTACAAGGCGTAGGTGAAAATCTTAAAAATATAGAAAAGGTTGCCCAAAGCGTGCTTGAAAAAGAAGGGTTTTCCTACGGGGCAAGCGCACAGTTGAAAACGGAATATTTCCCCACACGCGTCTACGGGGATTATACCCTGCCTGCAGGGCAATATACGGCGCTTATCCTGCGTTTAGGACGGGGAGCGGGAGATAATTGGTGGTGCGTGGTTTATCCGCCTCTCTGTTTTGCGGGTACGGATACGAATATCGTGTATAAGAGTAAAATCCTCGAAATTATACGAAATTTTAAGAAATAAACGGGCGTGCTTAGAATACATAGGAGGAAATGGGATGAAGAAAGTTAAAAAAATCGCCA
>JAZUQM010000008.1:0-7762 GCA_045605705.1 Candidatus Scatosoma sp. | reverse complement strand
CCGCTCGTTTGAGCGGGCGTTATTTTTTTCTCTTGACAAACGGCAGGGGATATAGTATAATAATAAAAGAGGTAAATACTATGGCAAAATATTCGATTATCGTTCCCGCATACAACGAGGAAAAAAGTTTGCGCTTTTTCTACGATGCGGTAACGCCGCTGTTTGACGGATTAAACGAAGAATATGAAATGATTTTTGTAAACGACGGCAGCATAGACGGGACAAAAGAGATTTTGAAAGAGCTTGCGGATAGGGATAAGCGGGTAAAGGTATGCAATTTTTCCCGCAATTTCGGTCAGCAGGCGGCGCTTTTGTGCGGTATGGAGAACGCAAGCGGCGACGCGGTAATCGCTATGGACGCGGACTTGCAAGACCCCCCCGAGGTTGCGCTTGAAATGATAGAAAAGTGGAAAGAGGGCTACGAAATCGTGCACGGGAAACGCCGTAAACGCAAGGGAGAAACGGTGTTCAAGCGCGCGACGGCAAAGCTTTTTTACGGCTTTACGAGAAAGATTACGGGCATGGATATCCAACGCAACAGCGGCGATTTCAAGCTGTACGATAGAAAGGTGGTAAACGCCATTTTATCCATGGGCGAGCATGACAGATTGCTCCGCGCGCAAGCGGCTTGGGTGGGTTTTAAGCAAACCTGCGTCGAGTTTGACCGTCCTGAGCGTGTAGCAGGCACAACCCACTATACCGTCAAAAAAATGGTCAAGCTTGCCGAAGCGGGGGTATTCCCCAACACCGATTATACGCTTACCTTGCCGATAAAGCTTGGATTGTTGCTTGGTTTTTTGAGCGTAGCGTGTTTTATCACCTTTGCCGTGCTTGCGCTTAACGGTATCGCGTTCGGCGGGTTGACGGCTTGGTTGTTCCCGACGGCGGGGGCGCTTACCGCGGTGGTGCTCGTGTGCCAAGGGCTTGCGAATATCCACACCAGCATGATTTATAAGGAAGTGCAAAACCGACCTAAATATATCGTTTCCGAAAAATACAATTTAGACGAATAACAAATACCTGCCCCGTGGGAACTCCCACGGGGCAGGTATTTGTTTAAGCGTTATTTAAGTCCCATTAAGCGCTTGCAAATTGAGAAAATTTCTGTGTTTTGCGGTACGCCCGTAAGCGCATAGGGTACGTGCCTCATAAACAGGGGCACGTCTACGCCCGTATGGGAGGAGGAGGTATATAAATAGTTACCGATATCGTCTTTGTTATTTGCCAGCTGTAATCCGCCCGTTTCGTGGTCGGCAGTGAGAAGGATAGCCGTATCCTCGCCGACGGTATCGTATAAGTAATCCATTGTATCGAACAGGGAACGCACCTCGCAGAGTGCGTTTACAACCTCGTTGTCGTGGCTGTATTTATCGATATGCGCACTTTCTACCATTAGGAAATAACCGTTTTCATTGTCTAAGAACTCGGTGGCGAAGGCGACCATATCTTTCAGCTGGTAATCGCTTGCTTTTTCCTCGCGGTAACTAGAACGGACGTTGGGAAGAGTGGCAATCAGCTTGTCGCTGTCCGCGTAGCGGAGCATCTCCTCGGGAGAGCTTGCAAAATCGTATCCATTATCCGTAAACTCGGTTTTATAACTGTTATAAAGCCCGCTACCCGTTTCCCCGATAAACAAGTCGAATTTGCTTTCCGCTTGACAAGTGGCAATATCCTCGCTGTTGCTTCTGCTGTCGGTATGCGCTGAAAATGCCGCGGGGGTTGCGCCGTCTAAGGTATCCGTCGTAACGATACCTACTTTTTTGCCTGCTTTTTTGGCAAGCTCCGCAATCGTTTTAAGGGCTTTGCCGTCGTGATAAGCGATTTCGCCGTTATTCACTTTATTGCCCGTTGCAAGAGCCGTGCCTGCCGCCGCACTGTCCGTAACCGCTTTATTTTTCGATTTCGTCGCGATACTGCCATGCCTGTCCGCGATAAAAGAGGGATCGTCAAGTTCAAAATAGGTAAGGGCATTTTGAATGTGATTTTCGCCCATACCGTCGCCGATTAATAGAATGACGTTTTTCACGTCGCCCTCGGGCGTTTTGTTAAAAGGATTTTCGCACGCAGTAAACGTGCCGACGGTAAGGGTTATCGCGCAAGCCCATGCAAGTGCTTTTTTCATACGTTTTCTCCTTTGTTGGTTGCCAGCCAAACCATAAGTACGGATATATCCGCAGGGTTAACCCCGGAAATTCTGCCTGCTTGCCCAAGGTTGAAGGGACGAATACGGTTTAGCTTTTCCTGTGCCTCTAAGCGTAAGCCTTTAATGCTTGTGTAGTCGATATCGCTTGGCAAAAGCTTGTCTTCTAGGCGTTTTGCCTTTTCAATAAGCTCCGTACCCTGTTTCAAATAACCCTCGTACTTGACAGTGATTTCCGCCGTTTCGAGGATATCCTTTGAATACCCCTCAAATACGCCGTATTCCGCCATAATATCCTTTAAGGGAATGGAGCGTTTTAACATATCCGCGTACGAAACGCTGCCGCTCGGCTCGCCGTAGCCGTAGCGCGCGAGGAAGGGCGCAGCCTGCTTTTGAGGCACCCGTGTCTGCAACGAAGCGAGGAGTTCTTCATATTTTCCCTTACGGGCAAGGTATCTATTGTACCGCTCCTCACTCACCAAACCGACCTCTTTGCCCTTTTCCGTTAAACGGAAATCGGCGTTATCCTGCCGCAGGCAAATACGGTGCTCGGCGCGGGAAGTCATCATACGGTAGGGCTCGTCCGTGCCCTTGGTTACCAAATCGTCAATCAGTACGCCGATATACGCCTCGTCCCGCCGAAGGGTGAAGGGGGGAAGCCCGCGCAGTTTAAGCGAGGCGTTCAAGCCTGCCATAAGCCCCTGCGCCGCCGCCTCTTCGTAGCCCGAAGTGCCGTTGATTTGACCTGCGGTGTAAATACCTTCCACTTTCTTAAATTCCAAGGTGGGCAAAACGTCTAAGGTGTCGATGCAGTCGTATTCAATCGCATAGCCGTAGCGCATAATATCCGCGTGCTCTAAGCCCGCTACCGAGGCGTACATTTCCCGCTGTACGTCGTGGGGCATAGAGGTGGACATGCCTTGGATATACATTTCAAAGGTGTCCGCGCCCTCGGGTTCGATAAATATCTGGTGGCGTTCCTTGTCCTTAAAGCGCACCACCTTGGTTTCAATCGACGGACAGTATCGAGGTCCCGTGGAAAGGATAGTTCCGTCGTAAAGGGGGGAACGATCGAGGTTGTCCGTGATAATTTTATGCGTTTCTAAGTTGGTATAGGTCAAATAGCAAGGCAGTTTATTTTCGGGCGGGGTATCATGCATAAACGAGAACGGATAAATGTCCGTATCCCCGTTTTGGATTTCGCACTTGGAATAGTCGATGGTACGGCTATCCACTCTTGCGGGCGTACCCGTTTTGAAACGTCGCACGGAAAAACCGAGCTTTATAAGGCTGTCCGTGAGTTCGTTTGCGGGCGCAAAGCCGTTAGGCCCCGACTTTTGTACTACGTGGCCCGTAATCGTTTCGCCGTTAAGATACACCCCCGTGCAAAGGATAACCGCTTTGCAGGTGATAATGCCGCCGTACTGCGTTTTTACACCGCTGCACTTGCCGTTTTCGGTTAAAATTTCCGTTGCCTCGGCTTGGATAATGCGCAAATTTTTGGTATTTTCAAGCACCCGTTTCATTTCACGGTGGTAGGCGTTTTTATCCGATTGTGCGCGCAGGGATTGCACTGCCGCGCCCTTACCGACGTTGAGCATACGGATTTGTAAGGCGGTATCGTCCGCTACCAAGCCCATTTGCCCGCCGAGCGCGTCGATTTCGCGGACGAGATGTCCTTTTGCCGTGCCCCCGATAGAGGGATTGCAGGGCAGGAACGCGATGCTGTCTAAGTTCAAGGTCAAAAGCGCGGTCTTGATACCCGTGCGCGCTAAAGCGAGGGCTGCCTCGCATCCTGCGTGCCCTGCGCCTACGACTACCGCGTCCGCGGCGTATTCAAGAAAGGTTTTGTCTACGTTGTGCATAAAAAAGATTATTTTTTGAGGATAATATTCTTAATATCGTCGATTTCTTTTGCGACTTTATCGTTTAAGGACGCAAGCTTTTCCATTTTATCGCGGGCGTACATGATGGTGGTATGGTCGCGCCCGCCGAGGATATTCCCTACGGCAACGAGGGGAAGGGTAAGCATATCGCAAAGCAAATACGCGCAAATTTGACGCGCTTTTACAAGGTCGGCTTTTTTGTTTTTGCCAAGCAAGTCTTCCTTTTTTTGCTTAAAGTATCCGCAAACTGCCGACAGGATTTTTTCGGGGGTAACGTCCTCTTGTTCCTCCGTTTCGTTGACCGATTCGCTAAGTGCTTTTTTCGCAAGGTCTAAGGTGATAGGTTCTTCGTGGAGCTTGCTTGCGAAGATAACCTTGGTCAAGCGACCTTCCAAGGTACGGACGTCGTGTCCCGAATCCCGCGCCAAAAATTCCAACACCTCGTCGGGAATAGGGCACTTTCTATCGATTGCCTTTCTTCTCAAAATCGCGAGCTTGGTTTCGGGGTCGGGCGGTTGAATATCCGCGATCATGCCCCCCTCGAAACGCGTTCTTAAACGTTCTTCCAAGGTTGCAATTTCCTTGGGCGGTCTATCGGAGGAAAGTACGATTTGCTTGTTTTGCGCCGACAGCTCGTTAAAGGTGTGGAAAAATTCTTCCTGTACCTGCGTTTTATTTTTAAGGAACTGCACGTCGTCGATCATGAGCACGTCCACGTTGCGGTAATGGAACCGGAACTTTGCGCTGCTCTTTTGTGCGATAGAGTCGATAAACTCGTTCAAGAAATTCTCACAGGTGGTATACAATACCTTCTTTTCGGGATAGTGGCGGGAGATATGGTTGGCGATCGCGTGCATAAGGTGAGTTTTGCCAAGCCCCGATTCCCCGTAAATAAACAAGGGGTTAAAGCTTTCGCCGGGGGCTTCCGCAACCGCCTTTGCCGCCGCGTATACGAACTTAGAGTTTGCGCCCGCAACAAAGGAATCAAAGGTAAAATTTTTATTAATAGGGGAGGCTTGGAAGTTGTCCGACGCGTCCTCTTCATAGTCCAAGGGGAATTCGTCGCTTCCCTCTACCACCAAACGGAAGTCCTTTACGCCGAGGTCGCATTTTGCCATAGCGTCGCGAAGTTTATCCGCGTGTTTTTTCATAATGGTGGAAGCAGCAAGCGGAGTTTCCGCTTTGAGCACGAGAATACGCCCGAGGATATCCACGGGCTCGAGTACTTTAATAAAAGTGCTGTAGGAAATGGGCGAAACAAGTTGTTCTACCCGTTCGCTAATTTGTTTCCAAATAAATTGAAGCTGAGAATGCTCTGCCATTTTTTTATCCCCCGTAAAAAATATTTACGTTTGCTTATCCGCTAAGCTTGTCTTTTTGAAAATTATTTGATATAATTATAATACAAATTTCGAGGAAAAGAAAGCAATTTCGGCGGGTTTTTTAAGGATTATGAAAATAAAAAAATTATTCCTGCAAAATTTTAGAAATTACGAGGATGAAAAATTTGAATTTTCGTCGGGGCTTAACGTTCTGTTCGGCAAAAACGGACAGGGCAAAACCAACTGCGCCGAAGCCGTCTTTTACCTTTGCACGGGTACGTCCTTGCGTATCCGCCACGATAAACAGCTTATTCGTATCGGTGCGGAATCCGCGAAAATTATCGCCGAGGCGGAAAACCGCTACGGCAACGTTACAATTGAGGCGGATATCTACGAAAATAAGCGGGAAATCCGCGTCAACGGCAGTAAAATATCCAAAAACGCCGACCTCATGGGGCATATCAACAGCGTATTCTTTTCGCCTGGTGAACTGCGTCTTATCCAAGACGGACCGGACGAGCGAAGACGGTTTATGAACATTTCCATTTCCCAAACCTCGCCCGCTTATTATACAGCGCTGCTGCGCTATAATAAAATCCTTGACCAACGGAACACCCTGCTTAAAAATAGGGATATTTCCATGGTGCTTGACACCCTGCCCGTGTGGGACGAACAGCTTTGCAAATACGCCGCCGTTATCGTAAAAAAACGCGCGGAATTTGTGGACAAGCTTGCCCCTTACGCCAAAGAATACCATGCCTTTTTGACGGACGGGAAAGAGGAGCTTGTCATTAAGCCCGACAGGAAGTACGAGAGTACGGAGGAGGAGATTATCAAAACCCTTCTTCGCCGTTTGGAGAATAACTATGAAAAGGATTTACGGCTTGGGTTTACCACGGTTGGGCCGCATAGGGACGATTTGGACGTGCTGATCGGCGGGGTCGACGCCAAAGCCTATGCCTCGCAGGGGCAAACGCGTACGGCGGCGCTTGCGCTCAAGCTTGCCGAGGTGGAAATTTTCAAATCCCTTTCGGGGGAGAATCCTATTCTCGTTTTGGACGACGTCATGAGCGAGCTGGATCTGCCTCGCAGAAAAAAATTACTGAAATGTATCGCCGAAGTGCAAACGGTGCTTACCTGTACCCATGCGGAGCGGGTTTTGTACGGCGCGGAGTGTAACAAAATCCGCATTGAGAACGGGAGGATTAAGGAATAATGCGTGCTGATTTACACCTGCACAGTACCTATTCGGACGGCTTATATTCCCCTGACGAGCTTTGCCGCTTGGCAAAGGATAGAGGACTTGATTTGCTTTCGATTACCGACCACGACACCCTTTCGGGGGAGGAAGTGAAAAGGGCGGCGGCGAAGGCGCACGGGCTTGCCTACCTTTCGGGGTGGGAAATTTCCGCGTACGAGGGCTTAAATAAAATCCATATTCTCGGCTACGGCTGTCAAAAGGGGAGCGAATACAAGCAGTTTTTAGAGGAGCGAAAGCAAGCCTCGCAAATCCGCGCGGAGGAGAGCGTAAAAAAGTTTAACGCGCTTGGCATACCCGTGTCCATGGCGGACGTGGAGAGCATGCGAAAAGACCCGACTTCTCCTTTCCATACCATGCATATCGCTCGTGCCGCGGCGTTGTATTTACCTATGACGGCAGGCGAAGTATATATGAACTATCTCAACATAGGCAAGCCTGCAAACTGTAACTTTGGCAGACCTTCGCCGAAGCAGGCAATCGATTGCATTCACAGGCTTGGCGGCGTTGCCAGCGTGGCGCACCCGGGACGCATTTATATGCAGGGAAACGGCAGAGAGGACTTTCTAAAGGACCTTGCCGACTACGGCGTGGACGGTATAGAAGGGGTATATTCTTCCCATACTGACGAGGAAACGGAGTATTTTTGTACGCTTGCAAAAAAGTGGGGCTTGTTTATAAGCGGCGGCTCGGATACCCATATCGAGGATAAGGAGCATACCTTAGGTCAACCTGTCTATCACGTGGATGAAAATCTGCTTAAAAAGGTAAAAATTTTCTAATATAAGGCTACCGTGTACGCGTTTACATAGAGGTAGAGCATGAGGAATAAGAAAGGCAAAAAAATAGCGGCGCTTGCGATTGCAGGCGCTTTTTTGTTTACCTTTTTTGGTTTTTTCCGCCAAAATATACAAAAACTGTCTATTGCCGTAGCGGAAAACCCCTACGGCTGGGAGAGAATGTCCTCTTATACCACCTATTTTAATCAAGAAGATAGGGGCAGGTGTGAGAATATTGCGATTGCGGCGGGGCTTATCGACGGGGCGACAGTGCAAGCCTACGGGGAATTTTCCTTTAATAAATGGGTAGGCAGGCGCACGGCGGAGGCAGGCTATCGGCAGGCAAAAATCATCGTGAACGGAGAGTACGTTTTGGG
>JAZUQM010000007.1:0-8598 GCA_045605705.1 Candidatus Scatosoma sp. | reverse complement strand
TCCAAGAGAAAAGACCCCGAGCTGTCCTTGGAATTCTACCGCCAAGAGGGGTATTTTGCCCGCGCGGTAAAAGTGTACATGCTTACATTGCTTAATTCCAATTTTGAAGAATGGTACATGAAGAATGCAGAAACTCCCTTGGAGCAATTCAAGTTTTCCATCAATAAAATGGGCAAAAGCGGGGCGTTGTTCGACTTAAATAAGCTGAATGATATTAGCAAAAACGAGCTTGCGAAACTCTCCGCGGAAGAGATGTACGACTTCCTGTTGGCTTGGACGGAGGAGTTTGGTACGGAGCTGCAAAAGGGTTATTTTGCGGATAGGGAATACCTGTTGCGCGTGCTTACCCTTTGCATGGGCGTAGGCGGTAAAAAACGTAGAAAGGATTTCACCACTGCAAAGCAAGCAATGGAATTTATTTCCTATTTCTTTGACGAAAGCTTTACGCCCGTAAACGCATACCGTTTTGATAACGAAAGCGTCAAAAAGATTTTACAGTCGTTTAAGGATAGCTACGATTATGCAGACGACAGCTCCGCTTGGTTTAATAAGGTCAAGGCAGTTGCGGAGGCAAACGGCTTTGCCACGGATATGAAGGCGTATAAAGCCGACCCTGCGGCGTTCCCCGGCAGTGTTGCCGACGTTGCGGAAATGCTTCGCGTGGCGACGACAGGGCTTGTCAATACCCCCGACCTTTGGACGATTATGCAAATCTTAGGGGAAAAACGCACGCTGACCCGTTTGGAAAGCGCAATCAAGGCGCTTTAACCGCGTTTTTGATAAAAAATCGTCGGGTAAAAACGCTCAAATATTCATTTCGTCAAAGACATGCCTGCCATTTAGCGGTATTTTGTCTTATAAAGAGCGTCCTAAAACCCGTGTGTGGGGCTTAATTTATTTTGCGGCTTATTGCGGCAATAAATGCGGGAAAGGTTGTTGCGGCTAAAACTCCGTTCTCGACAACGGCTTTATGCAAGATAATGAAAAAAAATTTTTCTACGGACTCCTTTTGGGGTCCGTTTTTTTGTGTGTAATAGTGAAAAACAAACAAAAAAACGCGAAAAAATCCGTAAAAAGTGCCCAAAACCGAAATTGCGAACAAATACCAAAAAATGATAAAATTTTCCCAAAAAACTGTTGACGAATGCGTTTTTCTATGATATAATGTATACGTGTGAATATTATGTCATTATGCGGGCGCGCGTCGCGAGGCGCCAGCCCCGTGTGAAAAATAGAAAACAAATTTATTTCCAACAAGGAGGAAGGAAATGAGAGTAAAGAAATTTTTAACCTTTATGCTTGCCTTGGCTTTCACCGGTGCAATCGGTGGCGGCTTTAGTGCCTGCATGCAACCCAGCGATACTTCTTCGGTGCCTCAGTCGTCTGAAGAACCCGCTAGCAGCAGCGAGGAATCTAGCTCGGAAGAAAGCTCCAGCAATCCCTCTCGCGACCCCGTTACGGACGCGAAGAAATTGGATTCGGTGCCTCAGTCTAACGCGCAAGTTAAGGCAACTGCAAACGCGGAAGCAACGGCGAATTGGTTCGTCAGCTACGAGGGTAACGCTTTGAGGGCGACCGTATACGTTGAAGACAACAACGTTTACAAGAAGAGCGCTAGCTTGTTTGACAACGACAGCGTTGAAATTATCGCTTCGATTACGGAAGCGGTAGACGGCTATTCCAACTTCACCGTATCCGTTACTGTTGACGCTAACGGTTCCGTTTACGTAAAAAGACCTAAGACCGATGAAACGGTTGAAAATTCCGGCGTAACGGCAAGAGTAAAGGACTTCACTGTTTCCGGGGAAGCGGTAGAAGGTTGGTATGCAATCATCGATATTCCTTACTCCGTTTTCAGCGAATATGCAGACGCTACGAAGGATAAGGCGGTATGTCTTGGGCTCTCCAACGTGGACAGCGTGATGGCTCGCGACACCCAATATTGGGCAGGTTTTGACACCAAGCCTGCATCCGTAAGAACGTATGCTTGGGTTTCCGATGACGATACTTTCGAGCGTAACCCTTACTATTTCGACAGCGTAGACGGTATCAACATCGACGGTAAGCGCGACGACGCTTACGGCGCGTTCACCGACACCGTAACTCTTGACGAAGACAGATGGTACACGGTTTCCGCTGTAAAGACGGCAAGCGGCGTGCTTATCTATTCGCAGGCGCTTTTCAACACCAGCACTACCGTTGCAGTAGGCGGTTGGGGTAACGCAACCAACTTTGAGTTCATTCTTAACGGCGAATACATTAACGCGGATACGAAGGAAGGTTCCTACGTTAACCTTGCGCAGGAAAAATCCACGACGGTTGATAGATTCGTTATGACTGCGGAACAGCAGGCAAACGGTAAATACCTGCACACCGTAGAATTGTTCGTACCCAAGGCAAGCGTTAAAAACTTTGCAAGCGGCGACGTACAGCTCAACTATGCATGGAAGAGCCCTAACGAAAGAGCGGCGATTTTGGACGACATCATCGCACTTAAATATATCATGGCTTGGGATCCCGACGGCGGTTGGGAAAACTGGAGCGATTGGCACTCCTATCACCGTCTTGGCGGTATCGCGGTTGCTTTCAACGATTTGGTTGACAATCTCCACGTATCCGCAAACGGCTTGGTTGTCGAGGAAGCTCCCGCAGCTAACGGCATCACCATCGACGGTGAAGTAAAATCCGGCGAGCCTTACGGCGCAGCGGAATTGACCGTAGTAGGCGAGGGTAAGGTTCTTACCAACGTAAAAGGTACGGTTATTAACGGCGACTTGTATCTTGCGTTTACGATTACGCACGGTGCGTGGTCTACGCCTTGGTTCAACGGCGGCGAATGGTGGAGAAACGACAACGTTAGCTTTAACCTTGGCGGCGCAGATTTCGCGGTACAATTCTTGGAAGGCAAGCTTTGCTTACCCGCAGACGTTACGCAGGGCGCGGCAAAGACCGTTTCCGTTGGCGCTAACCAAGTAACCACCTTGGAAGTATACATTGACGGTGCAAGCAACGCAACGTATAACAATTTGAAACTTAACGAAAACGGTGATAGCTTCGGTTGGAATGACGTGATGTGGGGCAATACCGCAACCGTTACCTCCGCAGGTATCGTTGAGAACACGGTTACTGTAGGCGGCGTTGTTTTGGATGCTAAGCTTACCGACAGTGTTTATACCTCTACCGTAAAGGCGAATAAGTTTACGGATACCGCAAACGGCGCAACAATTGAGGTTATCGCAAGAAAAGTTTCCGAGGGCGTAGTTGTCGGTGCAACGGTTGTACATACCAAACCTATTAGCGAAAAGCTTGTTGCTGAAGGTAAATGGTCCGACTATTTGGGCGTTGAGCTCGTTCTTAACGGTACGCACGGCATCATGACGGCGACGAGAGGATTCTGGAATACGCAGGGCTACTCCAAGACTGTAAAGAATAACGACGGTACTTATACGACGACGTTTGAAATTTTCGTAGCAAACGAAACGATTAATGCGACGGCAACGACGACGGAAGTAACGCTTGCTATCGGCGGTTTCTATGACGGCGGGTTCGTTTGGTTTAACGGCGCTGACCCTGATAACAAAGTTTACACGCAAAAGGTTACCGAAAACGGTATCGTTGCAAACGCTTAAAATATAACGGCGCGCGCCTCGTAGCAAAACTGCGGGGCGTGGAGCGCGTTAAAAACCCTAACATTATATAATATATAAGGAGAACATAAACATGAAAAAATTTGTTAGATGCCTTGCTTTGGCTCTTTCGGCTTTAGTGCTTACAACCGGTTTTGCGGCTTGTAATCCCGACGATGGTGCTTCCGACGTTCAGCTTAACAGCGACGGTACCGTTCGTCCCAGCGCAGACGGTAAAGAAACCAAGATTAAGTTCTGGGGTACCGGTGCTGCGAAGGAACAAGAAGTATTCCAAAACCTTGTTGCAGCCTTCAACACGAAATATGAGGGTGCAATCGAGGTAGAATACATTCCTCAAGCGGACGATTCCTATGAAGACGCTTCCCGTATGTCCCTTTCGATGCCCAGAGCGCAAGTAGACGTTTTATACGTAAAAGAACCTACCTTCAAGGGCTTTGCGGAAGCTGGTTATCTTGAACCTTTGGACAGCTATATTGCAAACAGCCCTGAGGTAAAGGTAGAAGAGATGTGGGCAAACTCCATCGGCCGTTATAAATACGACGTTAACACGACGACGCAGGACGGGCCCGATGCGAAATACTGGGGTATTCCCAAGGATATCGGTCCTACCGTTTTGTACTATAATGAAACCTTCTTCAATGCAGCAGGCGTAAAGGTTATCTCCGTTGAAGCAGATAAGCTTGACGAATTTAACGCAGGCGCAGCGGATAGCCGCGGCAAGACCAAAGCACAGTACGGTATTACCAGCGAAGTAAAAGAAAAAGGTTACTTTGAGCTTGACGGTCAAAAATGGTTTAACAACCAAGTTCCTATGAGCTGGGAAGAAACCGTTACCCTTGCAAAACTCGTGCAAGATCATCGTCGTCCTCAAGACGAAAAATTCTACGGCTACTTTACTGAATGGTGGTTCAACTACGGTTGGTCCGTAGGCGGCGACTGTATCGAATACGTTCCCACCAGCGATCCTGCATACAACGGCGGTTACTATGACTTCACGTTGATGGACGCAACCAAGAACTACATCGTTAAAGACGACCAAACCTTCACCGTAAACGGCAAGACGTATAACGGCGGCGAAATCATCGCTTGGGGCGACAAGCTTGTTAACCCCGAAACCAATAAGACCGTTCGTCCTGAAATTACGGCAGCGGTAGGCACCAAGCTTAACGAATTGCCTTCGCAAAGAGAAGCGTTTGTAGAATTCGTACGCGTTGGTCAAAAATCCGACGTACAGGTTGAAAGCGGACTTTACGGCTACGGTATTTGTCCTATGCCCAGCTCTATCGACGGCGACTCCGGTAAGGTAAACGCATTTGCGTCCGGTAAGCTCGGTATGCTTGTTGACGGTAGATGGAGTGTTGTTGACTACCGTATGAGAATGGATAACAAGTACACTTGGGACGTTGCGCCTCTTCCCGTATACAAGAAATACGACAGCGAAGGCAACATCACGGTACACGGCGTAGAAGCAGGCCACTCTGGTTCGGTTGCGCTTTGTATCAACTCCAAATCTACGAAGAAGAATGCAGCTTGGTTGTTCGCTGAATACATCGGCGGTAGAACGGGTCAAGCTGAACAGGCTAAATCCGGTTTCGCTATTCCTTCCCAAATGGATCTTGCAAACAGCGAAGTATTCTTGCAGAGCAATCAAAACCCCAAGAACTCCATCGTATTCGTACGCGCGGCAGCTCATCAAACGCCCGCTGACTGGTGGTATTTGAAGGATAAGGCTTGGACGCTTGACTGGGCAAACACCCTTAACGGTACGGTAAGAAACGGCGAAATGACCCTTGCGGAATTCGAACTTGATCCTACCTACACCAAGACCTGGGATATTTTGAAAGAATACACCAAGAAAAAATAATTTTTAGTAAAGAGGAGGTACGTTATGAATAGTCTTCCTATTACTTCTGAATTGCAGCAAAGTGCGGGAGGGGAGCTTGCGCTCCCTCCCGTGCCGGCGCGCAAGAAAAAGGTTAATAAAGAAGAAATCGCAGGCACCCTGCTTGGGTGTATCCCTCTTGTAGGGTATCTTATTTTCGGTTTTATGCCGCTCGTCCTTGCTATGGCAATGGCGTTCATGTACGTTCCCGGCTTTACTTTGTCCGGTTGGGAGCCTGCAGGCTTTGAAAACTTCCAATACGTATGGAAGGATCCCATGTTTTGGGACGCGGTAGTAAACACCTTGGTACTTGGCTCCAGTACGCTTATCAGCCTTGCGCTTTCGCTTGGTGTGGCGTATCTTTTGAACCAAGACGTTATGTTCAAAAAGACGTTTAGAATGATTTACTTCATTCCTTACGTATGCTCTGTCGTAGCAGTTTCCGTTATGTGGAAGAATATGTTCAACCCCAACTACGGTGTTATCAACCACTTACTCGGTGCTACGGGGGACAATGCAATCGACTGGATCGGCGACCCTAACTATTTCAGCTGGATGATCATTATCATCAGTGTTTGGTCGGGTATGGGTTACGGTATTATCATGTATACGGCGGCGCTTACCGGCGTTAACCGTTCGCTTGTAGAAGCGGCGAGAATCGACGGTGCGGGTCCTATCCGCGTATTCGTAAACGTGGTACTTCCGGCAATCTCTCCCACAACCTTCTTCCTTCTTGTAACGGGTGTCATCGGTGCATTGCAGTCGTTTGCAATGACCAACGTCATTACTCCCGACGGCGGTCCTAACAGCGACGGTGTAACCGTGGTATTCTACTTATATCAAAGAATATTTACTTATCAACAATTAGACATTGCGAGCGCGGCAGCTTGGATCCTGACGTTGCTTATTCTCGTCGTTACGGTTGTACAATTTGTCGGATCCAAAAAGTGGGTGCATCATGACTGATACGATTATGAATAAAAACGAAGAACTCATTGTAGTTAGCGAACAGGCGAAAAAAGCGAAGCGCAACGCGCTTATCGGTAAAATTCTTGTCTACGCAGCCCTGATTATTTATGCGGTCATCATTCTCTTCCCCTTCTCGGTAGTAATCTTTACTTCCTTGTTGCCTTGGGAAGACGCGTCTGCGATGGAATTCATGTGGATTTCCAAAAACGGATTTTCGCTTGAAGGCTATAAGATGGCATGGGAATATAATGCTGCGGCATATGCAACCGACACGCCTTCTTTGTTGTTAGGTTTCTTTAATACGCTTATGTACGTATTGCCTCCTACGTGTATCGGCTTGTTGGTCGGTTCGATGGCGGCATATGCGTTTGCAAAATTGCGTTTCCGTGCAAGCAACATCATGTATACTTCTTTGATTGCGACCATGATGATTCCCGGCACGATTACGCTTGCGCCTTCGTACTGGATTTACGGTATGATCAACTGGGTAGGTACGCCTTTGCCTTTGATTATTCCCGGGCTTTTCAGTAGTGCGGCTTGCGTATTCTTTATGCGTCAATTCTTTACGGGTATTCCCGATAGTATTATCGAGGCGGCAAAGCTGGACGGCGTTGGCTTCGTGGGTATTTTCTTCACCATGATTTTGCCTTTGTCCGTACCCGCACTCTTAGCGCAAGGCTTGCTTGGCTTTATCGGCGGTTATAACGATTACTTAGGCCCCTTGCTCTATTTGATGGCTGTTCCCGAACGCGCGACCCTGCAAATCATGCTTACCAAGTTTGCAACGGCACGTTCTAGAGAAATGAACGCAGTCATGGCTGGTACGCTTATCGTACTTTTGCCCTTGCTTATTATTTATTTCATCGCGCAAGACTTCTTCCTTGAAGGTATCGCGGCGAGTGCAATCAAAGGTTAACAAAAAAAACATTATAAGGAGAATATAAAACATGAAAAAATTATGGTTCACAAAGGCAATGAGCTTGCTTGCTGCCGGCGTATTGCTTAGTGGAACGTTCGCAGGTTGCGGCGGCGGTGGTGCCGACGATTCTAATCCCGATCAGTCTACGCCTCCCCCCGCGGAACAAGTAGGCTTTGACTACGAAACGGAAATGCTTTCCCGCATTGGTAAAGACTCTTACAACAGCGATTTGTTCTACGTAAATAATCTTGACTTCGAAATTGCTGACCCTACCGTTATTCAAATCACGGAAGGTCCCGAAGCCGGCTACTTCTACGTATACGGTACCAGCGACGACATTAACGTAAACGGCTTCCAGTGCTGGCGTTCCAAAGACCTTGCACATTGGGAAAGCAGAGGTATCGCATTCCAGCCCGACCACGGCAACACGTGGGCTTCCTACAACTACTGGGCACCTGAAATTATCTACGATGAAACGGATAAGCTTTATTATTTGTTCTACAATGCAGATAACTTTAACGTAAGAGGGACCAACGAAATCGCGCGTATGTACCTTTCCGTAGCATACTCCGACAGCCCTTCCGGTCCTTTCGTTTCCCCCAACAAAAAGAACGCTGATGGCGAACAGCTTTCTCCTGATAAGCCCGTTTTCGACGTTTCCATGAACAACCCCAAGGTTGCGAAGCGTGCAGCTGATACGGGTATGACCGTTCGCACCAACGCGCTTGACGCAAGCCCCTTCGTGGATTCCAACGGCGACAAGTACATGTACTTCGGTGCAAGAAACGACAGCGAAGCTTCTGACTACGACGGTACGCATATTTACGGCGTTAAGATGAAGGACTGGTTCACCCCCGACTATTCTACCATGACGCAGCTTACCTATAACGGCTACAAGACGGTAGAGGCAGGCTTGAATGCAGACAAGACCAAAACCGTTGCAGAAGGTAAGATCAACGAAGGTCCTTTCATGATGAAGCACGGTAACAACTATTACCTTACGTACAGTATCTTCGGTATGCATCAGCCTACCTACCGCGTAATGCAGGCAATCGGTAACGCGCCTCTTGGCAACTTCACGAAGCTTGGCGATAACGAGGGCGGCATCGTAGCTGCTACCGCTGTAACCTGGACGCATATGGTTACCGCAGGGCACCATTGCTTTATCAAGTGCGGCAACG
>JAZUQM010000006.1:0-2762 GCA_045605705.1 Candidatus Scatosoma sp. | reverse complement strand
TGATCATGCTTGTCAAACTACTACAATGAGCGAACGCAAAATCCCCAAGCGATTGAACGCTGTTTCCAAGCCCTATACTTACCAAATCGGTACAATAAGCAAACGCCGAATTTCCAACTGATTGTACGCCGTTACCGTTTTCTACGTTCGTCAACTTAGAACAATTATAAAAAGCGTAATCGCCAATAGAAGTAACGCTCGCAGGGATTTCTACATACTTCAAAGCATAACATCTACGGAAAACAGAACTCCCTATCGAGGTCACACCGTCAGAAATCGTAATCTGTTGCAAACTTAAATTATCCCATGAAGAAGCTTCTTCACGGATTCTCATCCCTAAGAAATCAATCTCTTTTTCATATAACCCGTCTACTGAAACAACGGGTTTATCATGAAAGGTAGCAGGAATAACGACTTCCGAAACAGAATCATCATACAATCCTACAACGGAGTACGATTTTTTATCTAAACTGAGTTGATAATACAAAACCCCATCATTTTCCCACGTCAAATTCTCTTTAATAAGACTACACGAAGAAAAACCAAGCGCGCCAAAAATTGCAACCAAACAAACAAGCGCCGTTAAAAAAAGTTTTCTTATCCTTTTCATAAAATTCCTCCAAGAATAAAACCGCCTTAGGCTTTATTGAAATACGCAATTTTATTTTATCACCTTTTGAAAAACCTGTCAATGGATTTTGTAAAAAAAATAAGTCCGCCGTTGACTTTGGGCAGACTTACTCTTTTCGATTTTTATAACCGACTTAAATTTTTTCCTTAACTTTTGCAGCTTTACCGGTGAGACCACGCAAGTAGTACAACTTCGCTCTTCTAACCTTACCCTTTCTAACGGCCGTGATGCTCGCAATTTTGGGGGAATGAAGAGGATAGGTTTTTTCTACGCCTACGCCGTAAGAAATGTGGCGTACGGTGAAAGTTTCGGAAATACCGCCGTTTCTCTTTGCGATTACGACGCCTTCGAAGTTCTGAACACGTTCCTTGCCGCCTTCGATGATTCTGTAACCAACTTTTACAGTGTCACCTACGTTGAATGCGGGAACTTCGGATTTCATGCTTTCAGCGTTGATAGCTTCAATGATTCCTTTCATTTTAAGACTTTACCTCCGTTATTTACGAAACGTTCATAACCCGCTGCGTGATTCCTCACCACGCCCAAAAAAGGCAGCGGAACGCTCGAAGTCAACGATAATTATATACGATTTTTTCTACTTTGGCAAGCGTTTTTAACCGCTTTTTTACATTTTTTTAATTTATTTAACCAAATAATAAAGGTTGCAACGCGAAAAGATATACGTAGTACGCAACGAAACAAGCGAGCATAATAATGCCGCCCCAACGTTGCACTTTATGTCCTTTCATATAACCGAATACCGCAAGGATTGCCGCCGCGCCAAGCGCAATTATACCGTCTACGACAAACGAGGGACTGAACGTCAAAGGAATAATGGCAGCCGAAAGACCGAGCGTCCTCAATACGTTAAAGACGTTGCTCCCCACAATATCGCCGACGGCAATATCCGTTTCCCCTTTTCTCGCTGCAACCACACAGGTAACGAGTTCGGGAAGGGAAGTACCGATTGCAACGACCGTAAGCCCGATTACGTTTTCAGACATACCCAAATCCGCCGCGATTGCTTTCGCCGCAGGCACGACGCAAAATACTGCGCCCACGATAACAAGTCCTAACCCCACAACCGTAATCGTAGCCAAGAACCATCCGTATGCCTTCATCTTTTCATACCAGCCTTTAAAACCCGTTTGAGGTTCTACGTCTTTATCTTTTTCAAACACCGCTACGGTGTGTGAGGTATCTAAGCTCTGCATTTTTGGTTTCTTTTTACTTTCTTGAATCGCATACCATACCAAAAATACCATGTAAGCCATGGAAAGCAAGGACATAATCCAACCGTCCAACGCGCCCAAATCCCCGTCGATCGCGCCGAGAAGAAGAATGAGAACACTCGTCCCCAAAAGCACAGGGAAGTCAAATTTTAACGCGCTCTTTTGCACCGTCAAGGGACAAATGACTGCCGCCAACCCCAAAATAAGCAAAATATTCGTAATATTGCTACCAAATACGTTCCCAATCGCGATATCGCCGCTGCCTTGCGCTGCCGAACTGATCGAGGTTGCAAGCTCAGGCGCGCTCGTTCCGAACGAAACGACGGTAAGCCCAACGATAAGCGTCGGCACGTGTAATTTTTCCGCGATACCAGCCGCGCCGTCCACAAACCAGTCCGCACCTTTTACCAAAAACACGAACCCGATTAACAATAAAGGGATGGAAATCCAAAGTTCCATTTCAAATTCCTCCAAAAAGATTCTATACCTTAATTATTTTATCATATTCCTTTCTCTTTGTCAATTACTATGGAAAAATATTTACTCTTTCCTTGACATTTCACCTGAATTCGTATTATAATAAAACCAACGAATAAATAAACTGGTAATTTTATCATGACCGACTTTCTCATTCGCCTCTTCGTAGGCAAAAACAAAGACGTACACGACGTAAAGGTACGGGGCAGGTACGCATCCGTTGCAGGTTTCACAGGAATCTTTGCAAACGTACTTCTCTTTATCGGTAAACTCGTTTTGGGTATTATCGCTGGCTCGGTTGCCATTATTGCGGACGCCTTCAATAACATTTCGGACGCAGGCTCTTCCGTCGTTACTTTAATCGGATTCCGTCTTGCGGCAAAGCCCGTCGATAAAGAGCACCCTTTAGGACACGGCCGTAT
>JAZUQM010000005.1:0-5905 GCA_045605705.1 Candidatus Scatosoma sp. | reverse complement strand
GGTCTGCCTGTTCTATAAGAATTGTAGTAGATAGGAATTTGCCCTTCGCTTCTAGGGAAGGTCATGGGCAATTTCGCCCCGAAATTGACTTCGCCAAACAGTAGGTTCGCCACAGCGTTTCCGCCTTCCGTACCCGGCTGCCAAGCCGTCATCAGTGCGGGAATATCGTCGATAATTTCCGTAAGCACCAGCGGTCTGCCGTTGAACATTACCGCTGCCGTCTTGGGGTTGGCTTTTACAACCTCGCGGATAAGGGTTTGCTGCGCTTTGCTTAAACGAAGCTCCGCACGGGACATACTTTCGCCGCTCATATTCGAACGCTCGCCAATGCAAAGGACGACAACGTCGCTCTTTTTCGCAAGCTTAACTGCCGCTTTTACCTTGGAACAATCGGTTTCGTTGATGCCGTCCCCGCAGCCCTCCGCATAGGCAACCTGCGCGTTGGGTAAGAGGTTTTTCACGCCTTGCAGGACGCTGACGCCCTCTTCTTCCTTACCGTGGCAACACCAGCTACCCAGCATGGTTTTATCAGCTAACGGTCCAATAACGGCGATACGCTTTACGCCCTTATCAAAAGGCAAAACGCCTTGATTTTTCAAAAGTACCGCGGACTTTTCAGCCGCTTTTCTCGCAAGCTCGCGATGTTCCGCGCAAAGACATACGCGTTTTTCCTCTTCTTCGTCCGCCCAAAGATAGGGATTATCCAAAAGGCCCATTTTTTCTTTGAGTTCTAATACGCGAAGCACTGCCTTGTCGATATCCGCCTCGTTAACCTTACCCTCCGCGACAAGCTTAGGGATATTTTGTAAATAGCAGGTGGACATCATTTCAATATCGCTGGTTGCGCGAATGGCTTTCTCCGCACAATCGTATTCCGTAGCGCAGTAGCCGTGTACGTGCATTTCGCGGAATGCGTTATAGTCGGAAATGACTACCTTGTCAAAACCCCATTCCTCTCGCAAAATCCCTTTCACCAAGCGTTCGTTACCCGAAGAGGGTACGCCGTTTAAGATATTGAACGAGGTCATCACCATTTCAACGCCCTCGTCTACCGCCGCTTTATATGCGGGAAGATAGAAATCGCGTAAGGTGCGTTCACTAATGTCCGTGGTATTATAATCGCGCCCTGCTTCCGCTTGACCGTATGCAGCAAAATGCTTTACACACGCCGCTACGTTATGAGGTTTGGTCATATCGCCTTGGAAACCGCGTACCATCGCACGCGCCATGTCGGCGTTGAGCAAGGGATCTTCCCCCGTCGTTTCCATGCATCTGCCCCAACGGGGATCGCGAACCAAGTCTACCATGGGCGCAAACGTTACGTGTACGCCGCCTAAGGACATTTCCTTTGCCGCCATTTCACAGCAATCTTCCGCAAGCTGGGTATCAAAGGACGCGCCAAGCGCTAAGGGAATAGGGTAAATCGTTCTGTACCCGTGCACTACGTCGTGCATAAACAACATGGGGATTTTTAACGGGTCGTTGCTAAGATGCTCTTCCTGTATCTCGCGCATTTCTTTTGCACCGACAAAGTTCAACACCGAACCGACGGATGCAATTTGGTCTTGCGTTAAAGACAGCTCTTCCGCGGGGCCCGTGATTTCACCGCTTGCACCGATATGCAAACAAATTGCGTTGTACTGCGAAATTTGCGCAAGCTTTTGTTCCAACGTCATTTGACTTAATAATTTTTTAACGTCCATAAAACACCTTATTTGTCAATTTCATCCAAAAAATACGCGCGCGTATATGCCTGCCGCCCCCCTGCATCCTGAAGAACGATGCGGAAATAGGGTTGCCGTGCACTTTCTTTACAGGTCGCCTCTAAATACGGCTGCAAATCAAAAGCAGCCTCCGTAAGAGAAGCACCGTCCTCCGCCCTTTGCGCCGCAGAGTACCTGCGCTCGGTTATAAGAACCGCTTCCCGTACGGGTGAACAGCGCATACGCAATACGCCGTCTTCTATATATAATTCGTCTATCGTAGGGCCTTGGGAGGAGTAAAAGTCCCCTCGCTCCAAAGCGCCCATAATTTCGTCGTATTCTAATTTATCCGCGAAGATTTGTGTAAAGCCTTGGAAACAATGCGCTTTTTTATGCGCGTCGTCCGTCGCTAACGGGAAAACTTGCTTTCCCTGTTGTAATAAATCTCTAAGCGGTTGCTGTGTGTCCGCCATCCCCATCAGTACGCTGCCCGAATTGTGCAACTCTATGCCCCAAAGCCCTTTTAGGCTTGCATAGTCCTCATAATTTTGCAGCGACCAAACAGGATGATTATAGGACACCAAAAATCCCTCTTCATTCGCAATTTCAATCATTCGATTTACCGCTTGCGGGGAATACTCTCTCTCATAGCGGAACTTTCTTTGCTCCGCCGTGATATACTCTAAAGCATTCCCCCAAGCGCAATCTTCATGAAATAAAGAGTACGTTTTCCGCGCCGGGTCTTTGGAATATAAATTCAAGTGATATGCTTTGAAATACTCAAAGCCCCCGGGCAGGTTTGCCTTTACCTCCATTTCCGTTGCCGTGAGCGCAAGAAAAGTATCGTCCGTAAGCTCGCTATGCGGAATGATAACCTCGTGGTCGGTAAACGCGACGATTGAGTAGCCCTGCGCGGAAAATTCCGCCTTGACTTCCTCGGGCGTCATCTCTCCGTCCGATACCGTGGTATGCATATGTAAGTTTGCTTTATAACGGTTGCCGCCCTTAGGCAACAAATACTTCGTCATAGTTTAACGCTCCAACGGAAAGAGTTACGGCTCAACGACTTTCTTAATCTCTTCTACGGGGATCTTAGGCTCGTGGTTCTCGTCTAATAAACCATTTACCTCTTGCTCAACGTCCGAAAGCTGCGTATAGCAATATCCGCTGATATGCATCTTTTCAGCCGCTTTGACTACGCCTTCAAACCGCTCCATAAATTCCTCGGGGGTTTTTACTGCGTTGCCATAGCCCCAATCCAAATGCCCGTTGCAATCCGCTGCGTACGCCGCGCCGCCAAATTCGCTTAAGATAATCGGCTGCCCTTCGTATTCGTAGCCCTCTGCATAAGGCTGCTGTTGCCAATTGTTGCAATCGCCCTTGGTTAATTTATCCAAGGTATTGTAAATTTCATAGAGTCTTTCGCCGTTTTGCTCGTAATGGTGAATCGTCAAAATATCACTCTTCGCGTGCGTCCAACCGTCGTTGGAAATAACGGGACGCATGGTATCGATACTCTTGGTAATATAGTACATACCCGTAGCCAAGTTGGACTGCGCTTCGTTACGACGAATGTTACGCAAGCCCCAGCTTTCGTTGAATACTACCCAAGTTACAATAGAAGGGTGATTGTAGTTTTGTACGACAATATCAATCCATTCGCGGGCAATTTCCTTGGTTGCCGTTTCCGAGAACCAATGGTTGGAGGGCATTTCGCACCAAACGGTGAAGCCCAAAATATCCGCGAAATAAAGGAAACGCTCATCCTCTACTTTTTGGTGCTTTCTAACGCCGTTAAAGCCCATCGCCTTTGCAAGCTGAATGTCCTTTAAGAGCGCTTCGTCGGAAGGAGGCGTCAAGCCCGATTCCTTCCAATAACCTTGGTCAAGCAAAAGCTTGCTGTAGAAAGGTACGTCGTTGAAAAGAATTTTGCCTTCCTTCGCACGATAATCGCGAAGCCCAAAATAGCTGCCTACCGTATCCGTAAGCACGCCGTTTTTGTATACGGAAATTTCCAAATCGTACAAATTGGGTTCCCAATGCATCCATTGAGCTACCTGATAATTCAAATTTCTCGTATCCAAACGAACGGAAACGCAATTTTCCACCTCGCTTGCCCATACGGACGCCGTTTGTACAGGCGTTCCGTCAAAAGTAATGGTAAAACGAACCTCAACGTCTTGCGCGGGCGCGTTTACCGACACTTTGAAATGTACGGAATAGTCCTTGGTCTCAGGCGTGATCATGAGTTTGGTCAAATAAGTATCCTCTACGTATTCCATCCAAACCGTCTTATAGATGCCCGTCGTTTGCACGTACCAGCAAAGGAAGCTTTCCTTCATCCAACGCTGTTTCCCAAGTACCTGCATGGGATGATTTTCGTCCGTGCACTTTACAACGAGCAAGCCCTCGCCGTCTGCTAAATAATCGGTTACGTCAAAAGAAAATCTGCTGTATGCGCCGCTGTGCGAACCAACGTATTTTCCGTTAACATAAACTTCTGTATCGTGGTCAGCCCCTTCAAAGTGCAAAATCGAGCGTTTGCCTGCTTTGCCTTGAATCTTGCGCGCGTACCATACTACGGAATGTTGCTCCTGGCAATTAATTCCGCTTAATTCCGTTTCATAGGAGAAAGGAACACGAATCACACGGGGTAATTCCCCTTGCAAACCGAGCGAACCTTCCACTTCTTCACCAAAACCGAACTTCCATTCCCCGTTCAAGTTCACCCAATCGGGGCGAACGAATTGCGGACGGGGGTATTCTTTAATATAACACTTCGTATGCTTCATAAATTTCCTTCTCTCCCCCCTTTTGCAAGGGGGGATTCCGTTGCCGATTTTTTCTTAGTTGATGCCAAGTGCGGTCTTTTTAGCCGCGATTTCGCTTGCATTCGTCGTTGCTTGATAGTTGGAAATCTGAAGCCCCATGTTGAAGCTCATGAAACCAACCGTTGCATTTTGAGCATCATTGAAGGCACGGAACGCATTCTCTTCCATAACTTTCACGCCGTTGCAGAAGAAGTAGAAGTTTTCACCTTCTCTTAAGATTGCAAGCTTAACCGTTTTATTTCTGCAGTCAAGGGGGTCAAGCCCGTTAACCGTCTTATCGGTGTTTGCCCAATCCCAGTCCTTACCGGAAGATTTCTGCTCTACGCAGCCAACCTGCGTGAACGCATAGTTCTTTGCGTTTACATAGTAGAAAATCTTGTTGGATTCGCATGCAACAAGCAAGCCGAACTTAGGCTCGTGGTCAACGCCAAGCTGCCAGTTACCTTCATTGTCCTTCCACATTACGTGATAAGGCTGATCTTCCGTTACTTGGATATCTGCCTCTACGTAGAAGCTGGTTGCATAAACGTTCTTGAAGTAAGCCGCCTGCTGACCAACGCTGTCTTGCGTGATGTATGCATTTGCCGTACCGTCGTCGTGGGACAAATCGTAGCCGTACATCGTTTCAAGGTTAGCCGCTGCAAGGTTACCGAAGGTTGCGCTTTCATTGGTAATTTGTGCGGATACAGGTGCGGGGTTGGTGTAGGAGTATTCCGTAAACTGCGAAACGCCTGCACATGCCGTATCCTTACCAAGTACTACGATATCGCCGATTGCAAGAGCCTCTGCACCATCAGCCGAGTTGATAACGATCGTGATAGATTTAACGGGCAATTCTGCAAATTCCACAATTGCCGCCCCACCGGGTTTCATGTCTTCGATGTCTTCATCGAGGTAGCTGCACCAATCCCAGTCAAAGCCAAGCTTGTTGATTTCCACGGTGTCAGCGCTGCCATCTGCCTTCTTGTATTCGATTTGTACTTTTTCAACGTCTACGAAGGTCTTAAAGTAATCGTAGGAGTTGTAGATCATGATTGCGCGAGCCGTCTTATAATCGTTCCAGCTAAGTTTAATCGTCGTCTTGCCGGTTTTAGCCTCGTATTCGGTCGCACAGTCGTCATGGCGATATTTTACGATATTGTCGTTGAGGTACTTAACGTCGCTGCCGTTTGCCGTATTGTCCGCGGTAACCGTTGCGGAGGTTGCAATGTTCTTGTAACCGGAAACGGATTCGGGCAAGGGTTGTACGGACCAGGTAGGACCGTTGGTATGCATTACGTCTTGACCTGCAGCGTTCTTCGTCCAGATAACTCTATCTACTGCAAGAGCACGCTGATAATCGAATACGCCACGGTTCTTCCAAGTGTGGTA
>JAZUQM010000004.1:0-2694 GCA_045605705.1 Candidatus Scatosoma sp. | reverse complement strand
TCAACTCCTTGGCTCACAGAACGACATGGCTACGATCCGACTTGGGGTGGTTTGCGCTGCCGCGCATGGAACGCCTTTCGTCGTTAGAGGCGCAACCTAGCGGTTGCTTTCTGTGAGTACCTTTTTCGTGGAGCGTTGCTCCACACCACAGCAAGGCTCCGCCTTTGCAATCCGCCAGAAACTAAGTTTCTGGACTTCTAACCGTTAGAACAGTTGCAGTAAGTCCACCAAAATGGCAAAGCCGAAAAGGAAGATAATCCCGATAAAGTGAATCATTGCCTCGACCTTGCGGTTGACGGGTTTTTTGCGGATCCATTCAATCAAACAGAAAATCACTTTGCAGCCGTCCAGCGCAGGCACGGGCAAGAGATTAAACACGGCAAGGTTGACCCCGATAAACGCCGCGATATTCAAAAACGACATTAAACTGCTGGACGCGACCTCGGACGTTACTTTAATCGTCGTAATCGGCCCGCCCATGGCGTCCATGCCCAGTTTTCCCGTCAACAACTCCCCAAGCGAACGAAGCACCGTTCCCCCGATTTTTACGGAATATGCAAACGAGTTGCCTATCGTTTGGAAAAAGCCTTCTTTATCCGTAACCGCATACATGCTATTCACGCCCATGGCATAAAGCAGCGTACCCGTGTCCGACATATTGACAAAATCCGCGTCCCGTTTTAAGGTCAGTTCTATATCCTTTTCCTCTTCCCCGCGAAGCACGGTCAAGCTTACGGTTTCCCCTGCTTTTTTACCGTCTAATATATCCATATAGTCGGTAATCATATACACCCGCTTGCCGTCAATCCTTAAAATCGTATCGTCGGCTTGCAAGGTATCCACACTTTGCACCGCGCCCTCCTCAGGCATAAGCTCCGCCACTTTATAAACGGGTCTGCCAAGGCAGGCGAACATAAGCACAATCAAAAACAGTGCGAGAATATAGTTCATGGTCGCGCCCGCAATCAGTACGATAATGCGTTTCCAAGGTGGTTGGTCGTTGAAGCGTTCGCCCTTAGGCTGAGGGCAGGTTTCCTCATTCACCTCAACCCTGCCCTCGCCTTTTTCATTTTCCAGCTCGGCAAAAGGTTCTTCCGCTTTTTTAGTTTCCTCGATTTCATCCTCGCCGTCAAAGGCGCAATACCCGCCCAAAGGAATGACGCGCAGGGCAAACAGCTCGCCCGTTTTTTTACTGCGTTTTTTGAAAATCGCAGGTCCAAAGCCTACGGCAAATTCATTAATTTTGAACCCGAGGGCTTTCCCTGCGATATAGTGCCCGAACTCATGAATAGTAACCATAGCAAGCAGGATAACCACCGCTAGCAGTACCCCGCCGATGCTTTTCATAACGCTCGCAAAAGATAACAAATTAATCATATTCCCTCTTAAATGAGCTCGCGCGCAAGGGCGCGTGCGCGCATATCGGTAGCCTTCAATACCTCGTAGCTATCCGCTTTTTGACGCTCGGTTTTGGATAAAACCGCCTCCATAGTTTTGGCAATCTCTTTGAAAGCTATCCGTCCGTCCAAGAACGCCCGAACCGCCACTTCGCCCGCACCGTTGAGCGCGCAGGGGTAGTTATCCCCCTGCTCCAACGCCGTCAGTGCCAAGTCATAGCAAGGAAAACGCTTACGCTCCAAGGGCAAAAAACGGATACCGCCAAGCTCCTCGAAATTGAGGGGCTTTAATCCGCAGTCATAGCGGTTAGGATAGGTCAACGCAAGCTGTATAGGCAGTTCCATGGTGGGATAACTCATTTGCGCCATCACGCACCCGTCGTCGAACTCGACCAAGGAATGAATAATGCTTTCAGGCTGCACAATCGCGTGGATTTTCTCCAAAGGCGCATCGTAGAGCCACCTTGCCTCGATAACCTCGAAGCCTTTATTCAAAAGCGTTGCGCTGTCTATCGTGATTTTCGCGCCCATTTGCCACGTGGGGTGTTTGAGCGCGGACGCAGGGGTTACCTTATCCAGCTGTTCGTCCGTATACGCATAAAACGGCCCCCCGCTTGCGGTAATAATCAGCCGTCTAAACGGTGCGTTTTTACGAAAATTTAATGCCTGCCAAAGCGCGGAATGTTCGCTATCCACGGGCATTAAATCAATACCTGCCTCCTTGACTTTGCTCATTACAAGCTCTCCGCCGCACACCAAGGTTTCCTTGTTGGCAAGGGCGATATCCTTTTTCAATTCCACGGCTTTGAGGCTGTACTGCAAGCCCGAAAAGCCTGTCGTGGCGATAAACGCGACGTTACCGTATGCAATCGCCTCGATAGCGGCTTTTTCGCCGTAGGTAAACTTGACGCCTGCGGGGATTTGGTTAGCGATTTCCTTACCCGCCTCTTCGTTTACGAGCGCGGCATACTTTGGCATGAACTCTTTGACCTGCTGTAAAAAAAGCTCTGTGGACGAGTTTGCGACGATGCTTTCAATTTTGAACTTATCGGCATGCCTACGCACGACCGAGCATACCTGTTGCCCGATCGACCCCGTCGAACCGATTAACGCAATTGTTTTCATAGAATACCCCCTTGGCGGGAAGTCGAGAAACTCAGTTTCTCGCTGGGTGCAGGGCAAGCCGCCCTGTACAGGTCGTTAGACAAGCACGCAAACGATAACGTACGCTACGTATGCTACGATTGTGGAATACATGGCGCTATCCAGTCTATCCAAAGCGCCGCCGTGCCCGGGC
>JAZUQM010000003.1:0-9394 GCA_045605705.1 Candidatus Scatosoma sp. | reverse complement strand
ATTTCGGAGGCGGGGGATATGGCGTTGCGCTTTTTCAAAAAACCCGCCGCGGAAGTTTAAGCGGGCGCAAAAAAACAATCAATAGGAGAATAAAAAATTATGGTAACACTTCAAACGGCAGATAATGCATTGAAATCTTTTTATTTGGACGCAGTAACGGACGCATTGAATACGAAGGTGAATCCTTTACTTGCGAAAATTCAGCGCACTAGCGCAAACGTGGTAGGTAAGGACGTAAGAAAGGTTATCCGTCTCGGCTTGAACGGCGGTATCGGCGCCGGTACGGAAACGGGCGATCTTCCTACGCCTTCCTCTAGCGAATACGTACAGCTTGTTGCAAGCTTGAAAAACCTTTACGGCACGATTGAAATTTCCGATAAGGCAATCCGTTCCTCTGCGAATAACGAGGGCGCTTTCGTGAACCTGCTTAACGAGGAAATGCAATCGCTCATTAAGAGTGCGTCTTACAACTTCGGCAGAATGCTTTTCGGCGACGGCAGCGGTAAAATTGCGGATGTAATCGCGGTCGGTGCAGAGAATACGATTAGCCTTACTACGACGAAGGGGATTACGGAAGGTATGCTCGTTAGCTTTTGTTCGTCCTCGGGTGTGCCCAACACTTCCGTGAATAAGCGTAAGGTCGTTTTCGTGGATAAAATGGAAAATGAAATTCGCGTGGACGGCACTTCGATTACCACGGACGTTTTACCTACGGGGTCCGGAATCTATATCCAAGATTCTAACAACAACGAAATTACCGGTCTTAAGGCAATCTTCTCCGAAAACGCGATTTATAACATGGAGCGAGAGGCTTCCGTGATGAGACCGTATATTGAAGACGGTCTTGGGGAAATTAGCGAAAGCGTTATTCAAAGAGCGATGGATACCATTGAAGAAAATACGGGTAGTAAAATCAATTATATCGTTTGCTCTTGGGGGGTTAGACGTGCGCTTGTCGAATATTATAAGCAGTACAACGTAGTATTGCCAACTATGCAAATCGAAGGTGGGTTTACCGCGCTTAATTTCAACGGTGTGCCCGTAGTTGCGGATAGATTCTGCCCAGAGGGTACGATGTACTTGCTTAACACCGACGACTTTAAGCTGCATCAGCTTTGCGATTGGCAGTGGCTTGAAAGCGAAGACGGCAAAATCTTAAAGCAGGTAGCGGGCAAGCCCGTTTATACGGCTACCCTCGTTAAATATGCCGAGCTGATGTGCGAAAGACCTTGCGGACAAGGTATGCTTACGGGTATTGCCGAAGTGTAACACGTTGATTTAAGCTTGGTTGAATAGGTAAAGGGGGTATCCATGTATGCGTTGAACGGCTTGGATACCCCTGTTTGATAGAAAAATGGGAGGAATGCGATGGAAGTTACAAAAATTATATATGCCGCGGCAAAAATGTTAGGAATTGGCGCGGAAATCATGGCATATTTCGACGATGAGAAATTGGATTGCAAGAGAGAAGCGGAAATTCTTGTGCAATGCTATAACTTGATTGAAAAGGAGCTTGCGCTAGATTATTTCCCCTTAAAAAGGGAGGATACCATGCTATCGTTTACGGGGCGCGTGGAGTTTAGCGCGTTTTCCCGAGCGCCCGTGCGGATATTGAGCGTGAAAGACGATAAGGGAGAGGAATTAGAATATGAGTTATTCCCTTCCTATCTAAAAGCAAAGGCTGGGAAGATAACCGTTATTTATACCTATACGCCCGACGATAAGACTGCGTTTGACGATTGCGAGTATGCGGGGGCGGCGTCGGAGACTATGTTTTTGTACGGGACGTTGGCGCAGTATGCTTTGACGCAAGGCATGTACGAGGAGGCGGTTGTGTGGGATAAAAAATACAAAAAAGCCATTGAGGATACGTATGCGCTGCAATCCTGTAAACGACTTAAATCGAGAAGGTGGGTATAACGATGGATACGGTTTTGACGGGTAAAAAGAAAAAGGTACAGGCGTTTGTACGTTTTGGTGGAATGGGGGCGCGTGGAAACGACCTCTTGCCGGCGGCATCGGTGCGGAATTTTTACTGCGAGAATGGGGCTTTGAAAACGGTGTGCGTTACGCCGATGAGCCTTGACAACGGGGAGACTGCACACTGTACCTTAAGCGGGCTGATTGCCGTGCGTCGCATGAAGCAATATGATGAGGTGGAGAAAACGCATGCCAGCCGTTTTTGCGTAACGACGGAGGCGGGCGCGGTGCACCTACAAACGCTGGCGGAGACCAATAACTACTCGCGGTTAAAAAGCGACGTAGGCATGGCTGCGTTGACGGTGTTTGCGGACAGGAATTTTCACTATTGGGCGGGTGCGTTCGGTGCGAATAGCAGCGTGTTGATTGACGATAAATTTACGCCGATTGTACTTGCGGTGGAGAAACCGAGCGGTGCGGGTTGCTATTTTAAGCATAGGCTTTTCGTTGCGAAAAAGCCTGCGTCGTTGGCGTATTCCGCGGTGGATGATTTGACGGATTTTACGGATTCTTTAAGCGAGGGCGGGGAAATCGGGTTTCCGGAAGCCGGGGGGAAAATCGTAGCGATTCAACCGTTCAAGGATTGCTTATACGTCTTTTTTGAGTACGGGATTATGCGCTTGGACGTTAACGACCTGCCGGAGAGCTTTTCGGCGGAAAAGATAGAGTATAGAAGAGGCAAAATTTTCGGCAGGACGGTTTGCGCTAAAGAAAATGCGATTCTTTTTATGGCGGAGGACGGGCTGTACCGTTTAGACGGGCGAAACGTGAAAGAGGTTTGCCGCGGGGCTGTGAAATTGCCCTACGGAGAAACGAAGGCGGAGGGCGCTGCGGTTTGGGACAATAGGGCGCTGATTCGCTATGCGGTAAGCGATGGGGTGTACGAAACCTTGTGCGTAAACGGGGATGAGGGGGACTGTTTTTACCTTGATGATACGCAGGCGCTTAGCCAAGAAGAGGGCGGCGTTGCGATTTTTAGAGGTGGACTGTACACAATCTTTCGTTTAAGCGAGAAAGGAGAGGTTTTTAACGATGAAGCGATTTTGCATACCTGTGAAACGGATTTTGGAACCGCGAAGCGCAAGCTTTTAACAAAGCTTACGTTTACGGGGAGCGGGAGCTTTTATCTCACCATTTGCAACGGGAGCAGGAAGAGTAGAAAATGGATTTGTTTTGAGAACGGATACGCGGAGCTACGCTTGAACGAGCGTGGGGAGAGGTTTGCCTTTACGGTAGAAACGGACGTTTTGACGGAAATCGAGGGTATGAGCGTAGAAATGCGCGTGCCTGTTTGAGGTGTTGGAGGTGAAGTATGACGATTGATATAGTGGATTATTCCGACGAGTTTTACGAGGCGTTGACCAGTCAGCAATACTATAGAATACAGTACGCGCAAAACAGGAAGAACGTTTTGTTGGAGGAGTTGGAAGAAAAAATACAAAAGGCAAGGCAAAAGCTGATAAAAAATGGGATATTTGCCTCCGCATTGTTTGAAAAGAGACGTGAAAAATTGCAGGCAAGATATGAGGCGAAAGTAGAGATGGTGAAAAATGAGCTTATCTCTTATCTTGGCAATACCATGCGGCCTAGTCATATGCAAGACTACCAAGCACCGTACGTTATCAATTTTGCGCTTTCGCAATTTCAAAGATATGAGTTGGTTAAAAAATATTATCTTACAGCTTATTCTAGCGTAGACGAGAGAATTACGGCGTATAAACAGGACGAGTTCCTCATGATTTATATTCAAGAATATTACGAATATCTGTACCAAATTATTAGCGGTGCGGTGTAAAAATAAAGCGGGGCAAAGGAAAGCTCCGCTTTTCTTTTGTCAAACGGTTGCTTTTTTTGGCGAAAGTTGCTATAATTGAACTGACTATAAGTCAGTTTAAGGAGAAAACGTATGCCTGTAATTGCTGTAAAGAAATTAGACGAGCGCGCGGTGCTGCCCACCTACGGCTCGGAATTTTCCGCGGGGGCGGATTTGTACGCGTTGACGGATGAGGAGCTTGTGTTTGCGCCTGGGGAAACCAAGCTGGTTAGGACCGGCTTGTCTATGGAAATCCCCGAGGGGTATGCGGGGCTTATCTATGCGCGGAGCGGACTTGCCTCTAAACGCGGACTTGCGCCTGCGAATAAGGTGGGCGTGGTGGACGCGGACTATCGCGGTGAGGTGATGGTGGCGTTGCACAATCATTCGGCGGCGGAACAAAAAATTGCACCGATGGAACGGATTGCACAATTGGTGGTAACACCTTTTTTGAAGGCGGTTTTTGAAGAGAGGGAAACGCTTTCTGCTACCGTGAGAGGTCAAGGCGGGTTTGGAAGTACAGGTACGAAGTAAAGAGGTGAGCGTATGTCCATGAGAATGAGAAAAAAGCGGAATTTCGAGGCACGCATGGAAGCGTGCGGAGATTTGCTGCTTGCTCAAGGTACGAGTGGGATTTTGAATATGAAAGAGGCGGCGGAAAATTACCGCGCTCTCATTGATTTTTCTGCGGCGTTTGGGAATAATAATCCCGTGATGCTGGAAATCGGTTGCGGAAAAGGCGGGTTTATTATCGAGCTTGCTAAACAAAATCCGCATATTAACTATTTGGCTTTGGAAAAGATGAGCAACGTCATTTTGACTCCGATGGAAGAAGTGAAAAAGCAAGGGGTTAAAAACGTGCGGTTCCTCAATATCCGCGCGGAGTGTTTGCCTTGCTATATCCCTGAGGGGAGTTTGGACGGGATTTATCTTAACTTCTCCACCCCCTTGCCTAAGCTTGGGTACGCTACGCAACGACTTACTCACCGCAATTTTTTGAACGTATACAAAAAGCTTTTGGGAGAGGGCGGTAGAATTATCCAAAAAACGGACGATCGGGATTTCTTCGATTTCTCGTTGCAAGAGTACGAGGTGTGCGGGTTTAAGTTGGAACAGGTATGCTACGATTTACACGAGCATGGCAATCCCGAATGGAATATCGTAACGGAATACGAAAGTAAGTGGGTGGAGCGCGGCTTACCCATTCACCGTGTTGAGGCGGTAAAATAATTGCCCTATGGTGCAATTGACAAAAGTAGACGAGGTTTGACAAAATGAACAAAGTTTTTAGAAAAATTTTCGCGCTTTTTTGCGCGGTAACATTGACGATTGGGTGCGCGGGCATATGTACGGGCTGTCAAGCGAATGTACCCGAGGACGAGGTAACCGTATACATGCCTGACGGTGCGCCTGCTTTGGCGCTTGCGGGATGCATGGCGGAGGATACCGAAGAGGACGGGGTTACCTATCGGGTAGTCAAAGCCGACCTTATCGCATCCAAGGTAACGGCAAAGGAGGAGGACAAGAACGCCGATCTTTGCGTGATGCCCTTGACGGCGGCGGCAAAGCTGCTCGGCAGCGGAGATAGATACGCAATGGCGGGTGTGGTTACGCATGGCAATCTTTATATGATTTCCGCGGACGAAACGTCTTATTCAGCGGAAAACTTGTCGGCGCTTATCGGGAAAAAGGTTGGGGTATTGCAGCTTAATAATTTGCCCGGTTTGACCTTTAAGGCAATCCTGAATAAATACGGGGTGGCTTGGCAAGTCTTGACAAACGACGGGGGCATGGATGAGAATAAAGTCAATTTGACCCCGATTGCGGACGCAAGTGCGGTGGATAAGACTGCGGATATCGATTGCTACGTTTTGGCGGAGCCTGCCGTTAGCGTGCAGGTGAAAAATAAGGGCTTTCACATCGTAGGGGATTTGCAGTCGCTTTACGGCGGCGAGCAAGGGTATCCTCAAGCGGTTTTGGTGGTAAAGCAAGAATTCCTTTCCGCGCACGAAAAGTGGACGGAGGATTTTGTGGAAAAAGTGAAAGACTCCGCAAACTGGTTAAAGAGCGCAACAGGCGAGCAAATCGTATCGGCAGTTTCCGCGCATATGGAAGATAAAAATATGGCGACGAGCTTGAAAGCGCCCTTATTGACTGCGGAAGTGCTTACCCGCTGCGGGGTTTGGTATAGCTTGGCAAAGGATAGCAAAACGGAAGTGAAAGACTTCCTGCAGGCAATCGTTGGTGTGCAGGCAAATGCAACGGCTGTGCCTGAGGATAAATTTTTTTGGATAAACTAATTTTGGAGCGGCCATGAAAAAGCGGATTTGGGTAAATCTCGCGCAAACCTTAGGAGCAATCGCATTTTTGATTGTGCTTTGGTGTGCGATATATTTCCTTGTGGGGAACGAGCTTCTCGTGCCCGCTTTTTCCACGTGCATGAAAGAGGTGGGGAGGCTGCTTAGCAGTAAGGGTTTTTGGGGCGCTTTTTTGCGTACCTTCGGTAGGGCGATGGGCGCGTTTGGTATTGCTTTTATTTTGGCGGGAATTTTTGCGATAATCTCGTACCTGCTGCCTGCGTTCGAGCGTGTATTCGCGCCCGTGGCGTCTGCCTTGCGTTCCTTGCCTACCTTGGCGGTGCTTTTGATTTTGCTTGTTTGGTGGGAGGCGGGTTTTGCGCCCGTCGCCGTGGCGTGTTTATCCCTGTTTCCTATGCTATATACGGGTATTTTGGCGGCTTTATCGGGGATAGATAGGCAGCTTATTGAAATCAGCCGTTTGCAGGGCACGCCGACTTTTAGACGGGTATTTAAGATTTATTTGCCCTTATCCTCGCCGTATATTTTGCGCGAGGCGGGCGGGGCGATGTCCTTTTCGTTAAAACTTGTTGTGTCGGCTGAAGTGCTTGCTGTAACGGCAAAAAGTCTTGGCGGTATGATGCAAGAGGCGAAGGTGTTTGCTGAAATACCTACGCTTTTCGCGCTTGTGGCGATTACCTTTGTATTTGGGCTGATTTTGGAGCTCGCCGTTACCTATTTGGCGGAATTTGTAGAAAAAAGAGTAAAATAGTACAAAGATTGCGGTTAGAAACAATTCTCTAACCGCTTATTTTTATCGATAAAAATTTTGGAGTTGGATTATGAAAGAAAAAATCGAGAGCATGGAAATCTCTAAGGCAACGATTGCGCGGATGCCGTTATACCTGCACTTTTTACAGGAAGAATCTTCCAAGGGGGCGGCGTACATTTCCTCGACGGTAATTGCGCAAAATATTTCCGTATCGTCGGTACTTGTACGCAAGGACCTTGCATTGGTATCCTCGGAGGCGGGCAGACCTCGGCTTGGGTTTGCCATTCCAAGGCTCATTGTAGATATCGAAAAATTCTTGGGCTACGACAACCTTTCCAACGCCATTATCGTAGGGGCGGGGGGCTTAGGTCGGGCTTTCCTCGGTTATGAGGGTTTCAAAAACAACGGGCTGAACGTCGTTGCGGCATTCGATATCTCGCCAAAGCTGATTGGAACGAAGGTTGCGGGAAAGGAAATTTTGCCCCTTGCAAGCCTTGAACAGTTTGTAAACGAGCACAATATCCGTATCGGGATTATCACCGTACCCAAAGCCTCGGCGCAAGAGGTTTTGGATAAAATGGTGGAGGCAGGTATTCGTGCAGTTTGGAATTTTGCGCCTGCGCCCCTTCGTGCACCTAAGGATATCGTGCTCAAAACGGAGGACTTGGCTGCCTCTTTGGCTATGCTTGCGGGTAAACTGTATAGGACCAACGGTAGGCAGTAGCGTCCGCTCTTATCGCGGGCGCGATAGGAGGTATGATATTGGAAGAAAAGGACTTGGACGCGCTTATCGCCAGGGTGCGCAAAGCACAGGCGGAGTTTTCTACCTATTCGCAGGAGCAGGTGGACGAGATTTTTAAGGCGGCGGCAACGGCGGCAAACGGGGCGCGTATTCCGCTTGCGGAAATGGCGGTCAAAGAAACAGGCATGGGGGTCTTTGAGGATAAGGTGCTTAAAAACCACTATGCTGCGGAATATATTTACAACCGTTATAAAACGGAAAAAACCTGCGGGATAATCGAACGCGACGATGCGGGCGGTTATACGCGTATAGCCGAACCGATAGGGGTTGCGGCGGCGGTCATACCCACCACCAACCCGACGTCGACGGCTATTTTTAAGGCCCTGATCTGCTTAAAAACCAGAAACGGGCTGATTTTATCTCCGCACCCGCGGGCAAAGAACTGCACGGCGGAGGCGGCAAAAGTCGTTTTGGAAGCAGCGGTGAGGGCAGGTGCGCCGAAGGATATTATCGGCTGGATAGAACAACCCTCCGTCGCGCTTTCCGCGTATTTAATGAAAGAGGCGGACCTTATTCTCGCAACGGGCGGTCCGCAAATGGTGAAGGCGGCGTACTCGTCGGGGAAACCCGCTATCGGCGTGGGGGCAGGGAATACGCCCGCGGTCTTTGATAAAAGCGCGGATATACGGCTTGCGGTGTCCTCGGTAATTCATTCCAAAACCTTTGACAACGGCGTGATTTGTGCCTCCGAACAGGCGGTTGTGGTAGCCAAAGAAATTTACGGGCAGGTCAAGGAGGAGTTTATCCGTCAGGGCTGTCGTTTTTTGGAGGATGAAGAAGGAGAGAGGCTCCGTGCGCTTATGTTTGAGGAAGGTAAGCTCAACGCAAAAATCGTAGGGCGGAGTGCAAAGGAAATTGCGGAGCTTGCGGGCATACAGGTACGAGGTGAATGCAAGGTTTTAATTGCCGAGGCAACCTCTACGGGCGAGGAAGAGCCCTTTTCTAAGGAAAAGCTTTCTCCCGTGCTGGCTATGTATAAAGCGGAGAATATCGAAGACGCGTTGGATAAAGCGGATGCACTTATTCAAGGCGGCGGGCTTGGTCATACCGCCTCTATATTCATCGACGTTGAAAAGGGGAAAGAGGGTTTATCGGCATTTTGTCGGCGGATGAAAACCTGCCGTATCCTCGTTAATACCCCTGCGGCGCAGGGCGGTATCGGGGATTTGTACAATTTCCGCCTGACCCCGTCGCTGACCTTAGGTTGTGGAAGCTGGGGCGGAAACAGCGTTTGCGAAAACGTGGGGATTAGCGAGCTTTTGAATATCAAGACAGTAGCGGAGCGCAGAGAAAATATGCTGTGGTTCCGCGCGCCCGAGAAGGTGTACTTTAAGCGAGGTTGTCTTTCTACGGCGCTCAAAGAGCTGAAAGAGGAATACGCCCGTACTCGTGCGTTCGTCGTTACGGACAAATACCTGTATGACAGCGGTATGGCGGGCAGGCTTACGAAGGAGCTGGACGCTTTGGGGATTGCCCACGCCGAGTTTTTTGAAGTAACCCCCGACCCTACGCTTGCCTGTGTGCACGAGGGGGTCAAGAGAATGAAAGAATTCGCGCCCGATACGGTGATTGCACTTGGCGGCGGCTCGCCTATGGACGCCGCGAAGATTATGTGGGTGCTCTACGAACACCCCGAAAGCAAGTTTGAGCAGCTTGCCATGCGGTTCATGGATATTCGAAAGCGGGTTAGCGGATTCCCGAAAATGCGGGGCAGGTCCTTGTTTATCGCC
>JAZUQM010000002.1:0-12882 GCA_045605705.1 Candidatus Scatosoma sp. | reverse complement strand
ATCCCCGACGCAGTGGAGTATGCCGTAAAGGCGGAAAATATCCCCATTGATATCGTCTATCAAGACGAGCATTTGGCGGTGGTAAACAAGCCCCAAGGCATGACCGTGCATATCGGCAACGGCAACGCCGAGGGCACGCTTGTCAACGCGCTTTTGTATGCGTTGGATAGCTTAAGCGGGATAGGCGGCGTGCTCCGCCCCGGTATCGTGCACCGTATCGATAAGGATACGACGGGCTTGCTCGTGGTGGCAAAAAACGACAAGGCGCATCTTTCCCTTGCCTCGCAAATCGCCCAAAAAACCTGCAAGCGCACCTATTACGCCTTGCTTGAAGGGGATTTGAAAGAGGACAGAGGCAGGGTGGAAACGGATATCGGCAGAAGCCCTAGCGATAGAGTAAAAATGGCGGTACTTCCCGACGGGAAGGGGAAACGGGCTATCACCGATTTTGAGGTGATTGCGCGCTTTGGTAAGGAGTTTACCCTTTGCAGGTTTGATTTGCAAACGGGCAGGACGCACCAAATCCGTGTGCATGCAAAGCACCTTGGACACCCCGTTGCCTGCGACCCCGTGTACGGGTTCAAAAAACAAAAACTCAAAGGGGACGGGCAACTATTGCATGCGGCAAGGTTAGAGCTTACCCACCCGCAAAGCGGGGAAAGAATGGTGTTCCGCGCACCCCTGCCCCCCGTCTTCGCGGAAATTTTACAAAAGCTTTGTAAACAGTACGGCGTTGTTTTAGGAGAGATATGTTAAAAATAACCAAGGTAAAACGGAATAGTATTGCTCGTGAGCTGGGATTAGAAGTCGGGGACGAAATCATTGCATTCGACGGCTATCCCTGCGAGGACGAGCTGGACTACCTCTACTACGTAGAGGCGGAGACGTTTACCATGACCGTGCGCGATCATAGACGCGGGGAAGAAAGCACCGTAGAGGTAGAAAAGGACGAGGGCGAGGACTTAGGGTTAGAGTTTGAAAAGAACACCTCGATTAAGACCTGCCATAACCGTTGCGTGTTTTGTTTCGTCGATCAAATGCCAAAGGGCATGCGCGAGAGCTTATACGTAAAAGACGACGATTATTCCATGAGCTTTTCTTGCGGGAATTTCGTAACCTTGACGAATTTGACGGACGAGGGGTTAGAGCGGATTATTCGCTTAAAGCTGTCCCCCTTATACGTGTCCGTGCATACCATTAACCCCAAATTACGGGAAAAACTACTTAGAAACCGCCACGCGGGAAAAATCGCGGAGCAAATCGACCGCCTCGTAAAGGGCGGGATAGAACTGCATTGCCAAGCGGTATTAGTACCGGGGGAAAACGACGGCGAGGAGCTTAAGTATACCGCGCGGGAGCTGTTTAAGTATTACCCCGCCGTGAAAGATATTGCCTGTGTGCCGACGGGGATTACAAAGTACCGCGAGGGACTGTATCCCATAGCGGACGTGGACGGCGAGTATTCTAAAAAATTGCTTGCCCTTGTGGATAGCTTAAATGCCGAATTTGGTGTGAATTTCCTGCTCCCTGCCGACGAATATTTCGTGAAGGCGGGCTTGCCCTTTAAGGACGCGGAATTTTACGGAGAATTTGAGCAAATCGAAAACGGTATCGGCATGACGAGCAAGTTTTTGACCGAGGCGGAAAGCGCCTTAAAAGAGCTTGGGAATATCGCTTTGCCAAAGCCTAAAAAGACGCTGGTAATAAGCGGCGTGAGCGCGGCGAAAATTAACGAGGGGCTAGCAAGGCTTTGCGAAAAACAAATCGCGGGCTTGCAAATCAATGTACTGCCCGTCGTCAACGAGTTTTTCGGGCCGACGGTTACCTGTACGGGACTGTTGACGGGAAAGGATATTCTTCCCGCGGTGCAGGCGTATAGAAATCAAGGCGGGGAATTTGATGAAATTGTGCTCCCCGCAAACGTATTAAAGGAGTTCGAGGAGGTGTTCCTTTGCGGAATGACCTTAAAGGAGCTCAAACAAGAATTAGAGTTTGAGAATATCCGTATCAACGCCGACGGCGGGTACGGTTTTGTGGAAATCGTAGGAGAGAGGAGGTAAAGAGTATGGCAAATCCTTTGATTGCCTTGGTGGGCAGACCGAACGTTGGCAAAAGCACCTTTTTCAATAAAGTAGCAGGCCGTAAAATTTCCATTACGGAGGATAGACCGGGGGTAACCCGCGACCGTTTGTACACGGACGCTACTTGGCGTGATAAGCATTTTACCATGGTGGATACGGGCGGTATCGAGCTGAAATCCGAAGACGTTATGTGGAAAGAAATTGCAAAACAGGCGGACGTCGCCATTGAAACGGCAGACGTTATCCTCTTCTTTACAGACGGAAAAGAGGGGGTACACCCCTCCGATTACGACGTTGCAGATATTTTGCGCCGCAGCAAAAAGCCCGTTATCTTGGTCGTGAACAAGATTGACAACTACTCGCCTGAGCAGGTATTTGAATTTTATTCCTTGGGGCTTGGCGAGCCGTTTGCAATTTCCGCGGAGCATTCGCAGGGGATCGGCGACGTTTTGGATGAGGCGATTACCTATTTCCCCGACACGACGAAAGAGGCTGTGCCCTCTCTTAAAATCGCGGTAGTGGGCAAGCCCAACGCAGGTAAATCCAGCTTGGTAAATAAAATTCTCGGTAGCGAAAGAAGTATCGTTACCCCCATGGCAGGTACGACGCGAGATGCGATTGATACCCTCTTTTACCGCGGGGATAAGGCGTATACCATCATCGACACGGCGGGGATTAGAAAGAAGAAAAACGTGGACGATAACGTGGAATATTACAGCAATATGCGCGCCTTTGACGCGGTAAGACGCAGCGACGTTTGTTTGCTTGTTGTGGATAGTGCGGAAGGGCTTACCGAGCAGGACGTCAAGATTATCGGCTACGTGCACGAGCAGGGCAAGCCCTCGGTTATCGTGATGAATAAGTGGGACTTGATTGAAAAGGATACCCACACCGTTAACCGTTTTGAACAGCAGCTTAAAGAGGATTTGAAGTTCATGGACTATTACAAGTCCGTTTACATTTCGGCAAAGACGGGGCAAAGAGTAGAAAAGCTGCTTTCCGCAGTCGAGGAAGTATACGCCCACGCGAGCTTCCGCGTACCCACGGGCGAGCTGAACGATTTAATCAGCGACGCCGTGCGTTTACAAGAACCGCCCTCGTATTTGGGGCGCCGTATGCGCGTGTTCTTCTCCTCGCAGGTGGCGGTATGCCCGCCGATGTTTGTGTTGCACGTCAACGACGAGGGGCTTTTGCATTTCTCCTATCAACGGTATTTGGAAAATACCATTCGCCGTGCGTACGATTTCACGGGTACGCCGATTAAGATTGTCGTTCGCGAAAAGAAAGAAGAAGAATAAAATGTGAATTGTGAACTTCGTTCACGTGAATTGTCCTGCGGACATGAATTGCGCCTACGGCGCGTGAATTGCAAGCACAGCTTGCGTTATGGAAATATTACAATAACGCCGACGTAGTCGGCAATTCACGAACGCATAGCGTTCAATTCACGGCGATAGCCAATTCACGAAAAGCAAAGCTTTTCAATTCACTTCAAAAGGTAATCTCATGACAGAATTTTCCTTAAAACAAAACTGGTGGCAATTTTTACTCATTGCAATCGTATGTTATCTTGTGGGCAGTTTTAACTCTGCCCGCATGATTGCGCGTTCAAAGCATAAGGATATCACCAAAATGGGCAGCGGTAACCCCGGGACGATGAATATGAGCCGAGAATTCGGCTTAAAAGTCGGCGCATTTACCTTCTTTTGCGACGCAATCAAGGGGGGCGTGCCTGCATTGATAGGACACCTGATTTATCGTGGGTACGTCTTTTCAGGGACAACGTTTGCCGTCAGTGATTTCATTCGCTATTTTTGCGGCGTGTTCGTTATCGTAGGGCATATCTTCCCCATTTGGAGAAGATTCAAAGGCGGCAAGGGGATTGCTTCCACCTTGGGATTGTTTTGGTTTAGCTTGTCCTGCGAAAATCTTTGGTGGATACTCGTAGGCTTTGGTGTTGCCGTCATCATTATAGGTTTTATTTACGTTACCGAGTGGGGTTCTCTTGCCTCGTTGCTTGGGGTAACGGGTTGCAGTATCGCGCAGCTTACCGTATTCCTAATTACTTACGGATATATGCAGTTCAACGCATACATGGTAGCGACGTTTATGTGCTTGTTTGCTCTTAACGTATTGACCTGGGGGGCGCACCGAAAAAACATTATGAGGCTTTTGGCGGGTGAAGAACACCGCACTTCTATAAAAAGTAAGCTGAAAAGCAAAAAGTGAGGGCTTTATGAAGATTATTATCGTTGGTTGCGGCAGGGTAGGTAGAAACCTTGCGGAAAAACTGAATCTGGACGGGAATGACGTTACCGTAATCGACACTTCGCGCACCAAAATCGAGGCGATGACAAACCGCTACGATATTATGGGCATAGTCGGCAACGGCGCAACCCATACCATTCAGCGCGAGGCGGGCGTAGGAGCGGCGGATTTGCTGATTGCCGTAACAAGCTCGGACGAGCTTAATCTCCTTTGCTGTGTGGTTGCAAAAAAAGAGGGCAACTGCCAAACGATTGCCCGTCTTAAAAATCCTGAGTACAGTAAGGACGCCCCTTATCTTAAAGAGGAGCTGGGGCTGGCTATGGTCATCAACCCCGAGTATGCGGCGGCGGAAGAAATCGCGCGGGTGCTGCGTTTTCCCTCGGCTATTAAAATCGAGCCGTTTGCCAAGGGCAGGGTCGAGCTTATCAAATTTAGAATCAACAAGGACGGGGCGCTTGCTGGGCTGACCGTTAAAGAAATGATGGAAAAATACCGTAGCAATATCCTTGTTTGCACGATTGAACGCGGGGAAGAGTCCTATATCCCTTACGGTGATTCTACGTTTGAGGAAAAGGATATCGTATCCATTATTGCTACCCCCAAAGAAGCGAACGAATTTTTCAAAAAAATCCGCTACAAGGGACATTCTATCAAGAGTGCGCTTGTTGTCGGCGGTGGGGTGCTTACCCATTACCTTTGCGAAATTTTGGAGCAGTCGGGCGTGGGCTTAAAGGTCGTTGAAAAGGACTATAAAACCTGCGAGGAGCTTTGCAGCCGTTGGCAAAAAACGGACGTTATCCACGGAAATCCCGCGGATAAGGAATTGCTTATGGAGGAGGGCTTGGAAACGGCTGGCGCGTTTGTAACCCTTTCGGAGGTGGACGAGGAGAATATTTTACTTTCCCTGTACGCGCAAGAGATCTGTCAAGGCAAGCTGATTACTAAAATCAACCGTTCGGACTACGACAGCGTCGTCAGCCGTTTGGATTTGGATACCGTGATTTGCCCCGTGAATATTACCTCGGACGAGATTTTGCGCTTCGTCCGCGCGACGAGAAATGCCAAGGGCAGTAACGTCGAAACGCTGTACAACATCATTCAGGACGAGGTAGAGGCTAGTGAGTTTATCGTCAAGGAGAACTCCCCGATTGCAGGCAAGCCGTTAAGCCAGCTGAAATTCAAAAAAGACGTACTTGTGGCATCCATTTCCAGAGGCGCAGAGATTATCATTCCCCGCGGGCAAGATATTATTGAGGCAGGGGATAGGGTAGTTATCGTTTCTAAACTCTTAGGCTTACAGGACATTACAGAGGTTTTGCGTTAAGTTATGAATTATTCGGTTATCAAAAGAATCGTCGGTTGGCTGTTGGTATTTGAGGGGATTTTTCTTCTCGTACCTACCCTGACCGCAATCGTATATGGGGAATGGGAAACCCTTGAAGCGGTTTTAGCAACCTTGCTTTTATGCTTGGCGCTCGGCGGAATTTGCATGCTTGGGAAACCCAAAAGCACCGCCATTTACGCCAAAGAGGGCATGGTTATCGTCGCCCTGAGCTGGATAGTGCTGAGTATCTTCGGGGCACTCCCGTTTTGGCTTTCCCGTGAAATTCCTTCGTATATCGACGCACTGTTTGAAACGGTGTCGGGCTTTACGACGACGGGCGCGACCATTATGCCCAGCGGCGAGGCGATAGAGGCTTTGCCCAAATCCTTGCTCATGTGGCGCAGCTTTACCCACTGGGTAGGCGGTATGGGCGTGTTGGTGTTTATTATGGCGTTTTTGCCCCTTAGCGGCGGACGCAATATGTATATTATGAAAGCGGAAAGCCCCGGACCTATCGTGGGCAAGCTCGTTCCCAAAGTGCGCCAAACGGCAAAGATTTTATACGGTATTTATCTTGGGCTTACCGTCATTATGGTCCTGATGCTCCTTTGTGGAAGAATGTCTTTCTTTGAAGCCCTCAACACAGCGTTCGCCACGGCAGGTACGGGCGGCTTTTCCGTCAAAGCAGACTGCTTTGCAGGCTATTCGCATTACTTACAGTGGGTTGTAACCGTGTTCATGCTCCTGTTCTCGCTCAATTTCAACGCCTATTTCTTGATTTTGTGCGGAAAGATTAAAGACGCGTTTAACTTGGAAATTCGGGTGTTCTTGGGGATTGTATTTGCGGCGATTACGCTCATTACAATCAATATTTGCGTAACCTCGTCTGCGCTTTACAACTATGCGGTGGGGGACGCCATTCGCCATTCGGCGTTTTCCGTAGCGTCCGTCATTTCCACGACGGGTTTTACGACGGTGAATTTCGATATTTGGCCCGCTTTGTCTAAGTCCATACTTGTTTTGCTTATGTTTATCGGCGCGTGCGCAGGCAGTACGGGCGGCGGTATTAAGGTGTCCCGTGTGGTCGTGCTCTATAAAGGCGCAACGCATGAAATGAAGAGGGCGCTCCACCCCAAACAGGTCAAGAAAATCTCCATGGACGGGCGCATTGTCGAACACGAGGTCGTAAGAAATACCAACGCATATTTGGTCATTTATTTGCTTATTTTCATGGCGTCCTTGTTCCTCGTGTCTTTGAGCTGTGAGGATATGGTAACAAACTTCACCGCCGTTGCGGCTACGTTTAACAATATAGGCCCTGGACTTGGCAAAGTAGGTCCTGCGGGTAACTTTGCGTTCTATTCAAATTTCTCTAAGCTCGTGTTTATCTTTGATATGCTCGCAGGCAGATTAGAGCTTTTCCCCATGTTGATTTTGTTCCGTCCTGCTACTTGGAAGAAATAAAGTACCCGATAAATAAGAATTTAGTGAAGGATAAATTAAATATGAGTGTAAACAATAAAGACGAAGTTTTAGCTATTATGGAATTTATAAAGTCTGCTAACCTAAAAGGGAATGTGGAAATAACAGGTGATGACGAATTCTTATGGGATTTAGGCGGTGTCTTTTTGCACTTTCTTATTGATAATAGAGAAACTACGGTTTTGTATTCACGTCGCAAGAGTCATTTTTTTGAAATTGGTCATTTTCACGAAGATAATTGCAATGTAATAAGTTTAATTCAGGACATCAATAGTGAAGATAAAAGAGTTCATATATCCGTTTTGTTGGGTGGTAGTCATTTCAGCATTGAACATAAAACAGAGAAACAAAAGAAAAGTTGGGTTTTGGTTCGCCATTATTACTCTGAACTGTAAACTCCAATTTATAAAGCAAGTATAATTGTAAAAAAGAGAGGACAAAGCGGTTTACCTGCAAAGTTCTCTTTTTTTATATACCGCTTTCGGTCTTGCTTGGCTAACCACACGAAAAAAATATAATCATAATGCAAAAAAAATTACAATCATAACACAAGAAAATGACAATTATAATATATGAACATATGAACAATTGTTCATATGTTCATATAAAATAGAGTAGTAGTAGGGTGAAAGGGCAAAGAAAGGGTGCTCTCCGTTATGGAGAGCACCCAAAAGAAAGTTTTTGAAATTATTTCGTGCCGAACAGTCTATCGCCCGCGTCGCCTAAGCCAGGCAGGATATACCCGTTTTCGTTGAGCTGTCTATCCAAAGTGGATACGTATACCTTGACGTCGGGGTGCGCAGTAGCTACCTTGGAAACGCCCTCGGGCGCGCCGATAATCGCCATGAATTTGATATTCTTACAACCGCGTTTTTTGAGAAGGTCGATTGCGTCGCAAGCGCTTCCGCCCGTTGCCAGCATGGGGTCAACGAGGAGCACGAGCTTATCCTCAATCCCGTCGGGGAGCTTGCAGTAGTATTCCTTAGGCTCTAAGGTTTCCTCGTCGCGGTACATACCGATATGTCCTACGCGTGCAGAGGGGAAGAGCACGTGTACGCCGTTTACCATGCCAAGCCCTGCGCGCAAGATAGGCACGATGGCGATTGCGTTATCCAAAACAACCGATTGTTCGCAAACTTCCAAAGGAGTTTTCACCGTCTTTTTGACGGTGGGTACGCCCTCTTTTAACGCCTCGTAGGTCATGAGGGTGGTGATTTCCTCAATGAGCTCGCGGAACTCTTTCATAGACGTTTTTTCGTCGCGTAAAATGGCGATTTTATGGTTGATAAGGGGGTGATTAAAAATAACTACGTTGTCAAATTTTTGCATATTTAGTACCTCGTTTTTCTTATTGTAGCATACTTTACCTTAAAAAGCAAGAGAAAGCGCGAAAAAAACAAAAACGCCCTCAAAGGGCGTTTTTTTGCAATCGTAGATTAAAGGCGTTTTCTATCGCGTTCCTTTATTTCGGTTGTGCTAACGGAAAGTTGTCTGCCTGTTTTGTCGCAGAAAGGGGTTTCGTCTAGATTAAAGAAGTTATAGGTGGTGGTAACTTGTTGGTAGGTAACCATAACGTAGTGAGAAAACCGTTTGTTTCTTTGCTCCGTGCGTACTTTCTTGCCGTCTTTATAAATATCGTATTCGTCGTAGATGTACACTTCTTCCTTTTTTTGATACGGCTCGCCTTCCGTCAAATGAATATGCCCCACAGTTTGAGGCTTATCGCTGTAATAATCGGGCATTTTGGAAAAGCCTTTTCCGCTAAACGCTTTGTCGCGGTTATCGTGCTGTCTTTGCAGTTCTTCACGGCTAAAATCGGTGGAGAAGGTCAAACGAACCTGTCCGTTGCCCGTTTGTTCAAACTTTTCAAAATTCAAGTACCCGTCGTTGACAGCGTCCTGCATAATTTCCGAGCACTCCGAACCGATAAAGTAAAATGTATCCACAGTCGGTTTTGCAGGGTAAGTAATATGGAGCAGGTTGCTCTCGTATTCGTATTTCGCCTTTTTTCCGCCTGCGTGTTCGCGTACTTTTATACGGAAGCTTGCAGCGATAAGGATAATTCCCAAAAAGATAAGCCAACTCAAAAGAGGGGAGGCAACGTAGCCGATTAAACCTACGATAATCGCTAAAATACCGAAAACGCGCAGAGCGGTTTTGGTTTTCCGTTTGCTGCCGCCGTCAACGCGTCTATCCTCGTCCTGCTCTTGTTTAAGGGATTTTTTGTGCGAGGCGTAAACGGCAAAGCATATGATATCCAGCACCAAGAACACAGCGGTGTAGATGGCGATATTGACAAGGTTTGCCAAAATCTCGTCCTCGGGGCGGGGGTTGGTTGCCAGCTCTGGCATTTTCCACTCCAAGACGGCAAGCGCCAAAATCGCGCCGAAAAACAGCACGAACAGCAGTAAAACGAACCGAAGAACTTTACAAGCTTTTGCAAATTTCATAAGCGTACCCCTTTGTGTGCATGATTTACTATATTATATCAGGTCTTTGACTCTACGTCAAGACCTTTGCCAAAAATTGCTTATAATTTCCGTGCAAGCCTTTGCCGATACTCTTCTTAAAGCGGATTTTTTCGTTTTATCGCTTTCTTAACAAATTTAGTGAGCAAGAAGATAATTTCGTATATGGTAAAGGAAATAAAAAATACGGCGGCGCTTTTCAACATTAGGCTAGAAAATGCAACGCGGCGGGAAAGTACGCAGGCTACGCCCATATGTAAAATATAGATATAAAAGGGCGCGGATTTTCCTATCCAAGTATAGAAAAATTTGCAATCCGCTTTTTGTATTCCCATAAAAAATTGCAAGAAACACACGGCGGAAATTACGCCCGTGATGTACATTTCCAAAGCGGAATTTGTTCGCGCAACGAGGCGGTGTTCGGGGATTTGCAGGGCAAAAAATATCAGTGCCAATGCAAGGTAGAGGTATTTGTACCAGCTTTTTTTATGCCAATCGTGTTGTGCGATCAAATATCCTAACCCAAACGTAGGTAAGCCAAAAAACCATGCGTTGCGCATATAGCGGACGGGGATATCCGTTGTCGGCTGAACGATATACATAAATCCGCTGAAGAAGAAATATATCGCAAAACAAAGGGGAACGAGGGCTTTATACCAACCTGTTTTTTGCAGTTTGACAAGCAAAAAATGTATCAGCGAAAGCACGAACATCGCAATCAAAAACCAAATTTGTGCGCCTACCGTGTAATAGGGAATAGGTGCGTTTAAGACAAAAAATTGAAATAAAGGGGAATTTCCTTCGTAAAAAAGCGTAGTAAAAAACCAACCGACGCTTACGTTATCGATTAAGCAAAAAATAAATTCATAAATCGTATAGAAGGCGATGCCGATCAGCATATACGTAGCGGAACGGCGAATAAACCCGACGGATTTTTCCTTTTGCTTTTCTTCGTCTTTCGTGAAAAGGAAATATCCGCTTATCATAAAGAACATAGGAACGGCAAGGCGGTAGAGCGGAAAAAAGTCGTATACCGTATCCGTGAGGTGAATGCAAATAATCATAAAGGCGAGGAAGAATCTAAAAAGGTCCAAATAGACGTTTCTTCCTTTTGTTTGTTCTTGCATAATAAGCTCCTTATATCGAATTTGTTTTTAGGTACTCGATGATTTGATTTGTAATTTCATCCATTCCCTTCAAATCGGGGTGGGAGTTTTTCTTGGAGATATTTTGAGGCTTGATATATTCGACGGACAGCTGCTGACAGGCGAGTGCGAAAGTATCCTGCATTTCTTGTCCAAGATATTCTTCTATAATGACAAGTATCCTTGCGTTTGGCAGGTTGCTCTTTAAGGTAGAAAGCAAATAGGTAAAAGCAGGGTATACGGAATATAAATCTTGGGTTGTAAAATTTTCGTACATTAATTCCCCGAGAGGTGCATGTGCCCAGTAATCATTTAAGCCGCCGTAGATAATAACGGTGTCCACCTTTTCCTTTTGGAACTCCGTTTGAGCGAACAACGCCGTCATTCTTCCAACGAAGGAAATATTAGCAACGTCTGCGCCGTCATATCCCGTATGACAAATGGTCGAGCCAGAATAACTGCAGTTGAGCAATAAGCTGGAATGCGTCCGTTCTATTAATTGATGCCACCACGTTTCTTTTACGTGATTCACGTCGGTGTAGCTTGCGGTTTTTGAATACCAGCTGTGATATCCTTCGGGGATATAATCCGTAAAAGTAGAGTAGCTATCGCCAAAAATAAGCACGTTTCCTAAATGGATATCCTCTTTCTTAGTGCAACCGCAAAAAGAAAAGGCAAAAAAAAGAATAACTGCTAGGATCGAGGAAAATTTTCTTCGCATACCGAACTCCTTGTATATGTTCTACAAAATAGTATAACACAGACGGCTTAAAAATGCAACGGGTTTATCGAGAATCAAAGAAAAACACCCCTTAAAGGGGTGATTTTGGGTGGAGCGAGTTAAACGTAAGGTGAATTAATTTATTTAGAATAATAAGAAAACACTATTGCTCTAAATCAGGTAAAAGTATGGTTAAATAGACTCTTTAATCGACATATTGACCTAAAATATGTTTGCGTTTTCGAATATATTCTTCCATAGAAATAACTCCGCAAAGCATGAGATTGAATAATTCATCAAGCTCCTCACGATGTTCTAATTCAGCTAGTAAAATTTTAAGTTCTTTACGCTGAAAAATCATATCTGGTATTGTTAATATGTTAAAAAATAATACAGGGAATAAGTCAGCAATCCAACATATTAATAAAAAGATAAAGCCGAGAAGTGGAAGATATCTGCCAAAACAGAGAGCAATATTAATTATTAGATCCATCAAAACCAATAATAGATAGGGGATTGTAAAAATTATTATAAATAAAGTTTTAAGGATAAGGTAAAAAGGTTTTTTCCCTGTGTATGTAAAAGCCACCTTAATGGGAGCCAAAAGAGCCTTGAAAAGCATAAAAAATTCTCCATTTAAATAGTTTTAGATCAACGATAAACCGATTATAACACTAATTTTAGTGTTTGTCAAATAAAAACACGGTGTTTAGTGTAAAATATTTATATGAAAACATTTGGGGAGAACTTAAAGACACTACGGGCGGAGCACAAAATCAGTCAACGCGATTTTGCACAAAAAATAAAAACTACCCAACAGCGCATAAGCGAATGGGAGTGTAATAAGGTAGAGCCTTCTTTGTATAATATTATTCGTATTTTGAAAGTGTTTGAAATAACGTTTGAAGAATTGATAGAGGGAATAGAAGAAAAATAACGAGCGAAGAAATCTACGTTCGTTATTTTTTATATTATTGAATCTTCTTTTCAATTGTTATACAGGAAGCCGTTAATATTCTACGGATTCTTCCGCATAAATTACGTTTTTCCTTAAATATTTCTTCGCTTATTTGTCCTGTTGAATATAAAAGCTTTAACCAACTTTCCGTTTCGAAACATTCTTTCCTTGCGATTTTTAATTTAGAAAGCATATCAGGCAAGCTTTGCGGATATTGCGCTTCCGTAATATTCGCAAAAACGCTTGACGAAGATTTACGAATTTGAAAAACGGTATTTGAGCAATCTTTGATTTTGGATAACGATTGACAAAGTAATTCAATTTCTACAGCCAACTGTTCGGCGTATTTCATTAGTAAATTTTCTTTCATAATTTTACCTTATAAAAAATCACAACGACAGTTGTGTATGTAATTTGCGAAAGCAGTATGGAATC
>JAZUQM010000001.1:0-3143 GCA_045605705.1 Candidatus Scatosoma sp. | reverse complement strand
GGCATCTCTCCTCAAAATATCGCCGTATGGGTAGGGCCCGGACATATCCAAGCCTTTACCCAAGGTATCCCTAACTGTATGCTTATCGATCCACAAAACGCGGCGTTAAAAACCCGTCTTGTGGACGAATTTAAGAGCGATTTAATCCGTTTCTACTACGGCGAGGACTTAATCGGTACCGAGCTTGGCGCTGCGGCGAAAAACGTCATGGGTATCGTCGCGGGGATACTTGACGGCTGCGGCTACGAGGCGCTGAAAGGCTCGCTGATGACCCGCGGTGCGCGCGAGGTGGCGCGGCTTATCAAAGCCATGGGCGGTAACGAGTTGTCCGCATACGGGCTTGCACACCTTGGCGATTACGAGGCGACCCTGTTTAGTCCCTTCTCGCATAACCGTAAATACGGGGAAATGCTGGCAAAGGGGGAACGTTTTGCAAAGCTTGCCGAGGGTGTGCCCACAGCGGCGGCAATGAAAGCGCTTGGCGAAAAGTACGGTGTGGACTTGCCCTTAACCAACGCCGTGTACGAGCTGTGTTATGGCGAGAGTGAAGAACCCTACCGCAGACGCTGTGAAAAAATGCTTGCAGATATGTTTGCGAGAGATACGAAAGCGGAATTTTATAGTTAACGTTCACCGTCCTTTGGGATTTTCCAAAGGACGGTTTTTTATGGTATAAAACCGCTTGTTTTTGCCAAACTGATTGCATGAGAAGAATACGTATTATAGAAGATAACGGCAAAACGGCGGATGAGCGGGAAAGTTGTTTCCCTGCGGCGTTTAACGGTGAAAGAAGGGGGCAGGTACGAGATGACGGGTAAAAATAGGGATAACTATAACAAGAATTATATCGCGTACGTCAATTCCTTTGACCCGCCAACCCAACACTTTAAGAACTGTTTTCGGGCTTTTTTAGTCGGGGGCTTGATTTGCTGCATCGGGCAGGCGCTTCGAGAAGTGTTTGAAAAGGTACTCAATCTCAATGGAGATGAGCTCGCCGCCGCCGTGAGTATCGTGCTTATTTTCTTGGGCACGTTGCTTACGGGGCTTGGTGTATACGATAGAATTGGGCGGTACGCAGGCGCAGGGTCAATTGTGCCGATAACGGGCTTTGCAAACAGCGTCGCTTCGCCTGCGATTGAGTTTAAGACGGAAGGGCTGGTATACGGTTTAGCGGCGAAGATGTTTATCGTAGCAGGTCCCATTATCGTATACGGAGTGCTTGCGGGTACGCTGGTTGGAATTATCTATTTATTTTTATAAGCACGAGGGCAGGTATGCAAACAATCACTTTTAAGAACAAGCCTAAAATCATTTCGACGGGCACAATCGCAGGACCGAAAGAGTGCGAGGGGGTCGTTGGGAATTTCGTGGATAAGACGCTCATGGACGATATGTTTGGGGAGAGTACCTACGAAAAAGCCGAATGTAAAATGCTCGCTTACGCCATTTCCAAAGCGATTGAGAACGGGGGCGAGGACGAAAAGAACGTGGATATGTTGATTTCTGGGGACTTGCTCAATCAAATTATTTCCGCGTCCTTTGCCGCGCGGGATTTTGATTTTCCTTTCTTGGGGGTGTACGGCGCCTGTTCGACCTTGGCGGAAAGCTTTGCAATAGCCGCGTCGTTTGTGAACGCAGGGTATTATCAAAAAATCGTGGCGGCAACGGGCAGCCACTTCTCTTCCGCCGAACGGCAGTACCGCTACCCCTTGGAGTTGGGCAATACCCGCCCGCCGCAATCGCAGTGGACGGTAACGGGCGCAGGCGCAGCGTTGATTGCTGACGCGAAGACGGCAAAGGCGCCCGCTATCACAAGCGCAACCTTTGGCAAGGTGGTAGATTTTGGGATTACGGACGTAAACAACATGGGTGCGGCTATGGCGCCCGCCGCCGCGGATACCATCCTCAATCATCTTAGGGATACGGGCAGGAGTGCGAATGATTACGACCTGATTATCACGGGGGATTTGGGGGCTTTGGGCAGCCGTATTGTCAAGGACTTAACTTGGGAAAAGGGCGTGGATATCGCGGATAATCACGTCGATTGCGGGGAGATTATCTATAACGTTATCGAGGACGAATTCCAAGGCGGCAGCGGCGCGGGCTGCAGTGCGGTGGTTTTTAACTCGTATATCTACGAAAAGCTTAAAAAAGGGCAGTTGAATAGGGTATTGCTTGCGGCGACGGGTGCGCTTCTTTCTACCGTGTCGAGCGGTCAGGGGGAGAGTATTCCTTGTATATGCCATGCCGTAGCGATAGAAAATGAATAAAGCGTGTATATGCGTCGTATTTCTACGTCAGGCTTGCGTTTTGCCTTGCTCGTTTACGAATTAGTAAACTCCCGTCGGCAAATCCGCGCCTTCCTTGAACTGCTCGCATCTCCACACTTTAAGCTTCGTACTGTATCGATAGGAGAGGGACTATGTTTGAACCGTATTTAGAAATTTTATGGGGCTTTGTCAAAGCCTTTGTTATTGGCGGCGGAATTTGTATGCTCGCGCAAATCGTTATCAATTTCACCGACCTTACGGCAGGGAAAATTCTCGTGCTGTTCATGCTCTTTGGCGTGGCGTTGCAGGGGTTAGGGCTATACCAGTACCTTGTTGAGTTCGCAGGCGCAGGGGCTACCGTGCCGATATCGGGGTTTGGGTACCTCTTGGCAAGCGGGGCGATTAAGGGGGCGGAGAAAGGCTTTTTCGGGGCGTTTACGGGTGCGCTAAGCTCGGCGAGCGCGGGGATATCCGCCGCCGTCATTTTCTCCTTTTTAATGGCAATGATTTTCAAATCCAAGAGCAAGAGGAATTGAAAAAGAGGCTTTATAAAAAGCCTCTTTTCTATTATGGGGATAAATTCGGTTTGTCCCCGAAGATGTCCGATTGCAGGTAGGCGTCGGGAACGGTGCCGACGATAACCGATTCGCCAACTAAGATTTCCGTTGGAACGGCGAAGTTTTCCGTGCGCGAGGGCATGACGATGCTGATATCCGCAATCACGTTTAAGTATATAGAATGCTTGGTTTGGTTGATACCCACGCTTTCAAAGGTGGAGGAAAAATCACACGAAACGCTGCTGACGGGAATGATACGGAAATGAATGCTCGGCCCTAAACCCGCAAATGAAGTCGGGCCAAGCGGTCTTAGGAA